>NZ_CP061288.1:300000-567938 GCF_018687355.1 Polynucleobacter sp. VK25
CAATAATGATGTATGCTAACTCAAAATATATTGATATTAATTTTGAATTTGGATTTTTTTTAATGGCTTTTGCTGCTTCCATAAGCTCAGTATTTGCCTTGGGTCAATTTTTTCATTTTATTGAAATTGTCCCAATCGATATAAATAGGGCAAGAGGATTATCTCGATCAACCTTGAATTACAGCAGTCTAATGTTTCTTGGTTTTTTAGCCGCATGGAATATAAGGTGCAATTTTTATAGATTTTTTTTCATGTTTATTATAGCTATTGGGGTCTTATGCTCGCAAAGTAGAGGTGCTTTATTAGCCTGTTTCACCTTTATTTTTTTAATAAGTATAAAAAAAATAAAATTTTTATCTCCAAAGATAATAATTATTTTTATTCTTTTTTTATTGCCGTTAATATTAGTATTATTATTTTTAAGTGAATTTAAAGTATATAGCAGCGCAAGTGTAAATGAATTAATTTGGCGGTTGAGTAATACGTTTAATTTTACCAGCGGAGATAATGCACTCCGTTCCGCGAGATATTGGGATGTAATAAATGATTTCCACTTGTATGGAAGGGGTGTCGGCGCTACGGGGCCAGCATCTGGGAGGATAAATCCCGGAGCCGTTCATTATGAAAGCTTTGTATTAGCACTTCTGGTTCATGGCGGCTTCATAGGCGTTCTTTACTACATGGCCACTATCTCAAGTATTTTAAGAGCTATTGGTAAGGGTGCGCTAAATATTTTCCCGTATATAGCTGCATTTTTTGTTATGATGACTGTTCAGCAAACATTTGAAACGCCGACTGTTAATACTATGGCATGGTTATTAATACTTCTAGTTTTAACAAAACATTTAAAATTAAATATTAGTAAATGAATATTATTGAAAGTATATTAAATTATATGATGGAAGTATATAAATTTTTTTTGAGAAATTTAAAAGAAATTAAAAGACTATTATTTAATGATTTGTACTCTTTGATTGTATTTTTTTTATATTATCGGTATTTAATTTCTAGTGATCATAAAGAATCTAAATATAGCAAAGGAGTCACGGTAGTTATTACTTCATGCAATAGACCTAAGGAATTAAGAAATTTATTAGTATCTTTTGTTAAATTTAATACATATAAAATTAGTAAATTCATTATTGTAGAAGATGCTGGCTGCAAAGAATCTGTTGAAATTGCAAGGCAGCAATTAAAGGATGAGAATTTAAAAATATTGCTACATTCAAAAAATATTGGACAATTAAATTCAATTGATGAAGCATATGCATTTGTTGATACGGAGTATATTTTTCATCTCGAAGAGGATTGGGAATTCATTAAATCTGGTTTTATTGAGAATTCAATAGGAGTATTTGAAAAAAATTCAAAACTTGTAAGTCTTTCATTGCGTCCTCATGCTGATTGGAATAAATGGGAATTTGAAAAAAAAGTTGATTATTATGGCTTTGAAAAATCTCATAACTTTATATGGCAAGGAATTTCAATTAACCCGGGAATCTATAAAAAAGCTAATTATGATTTATTGGGCTCTTACGAAAAATTCAAAAAAGAACGGATCGTGGTTCAGGCTTACAGAAGTCTAGGATTAATTGGTGGAATTTCACTTGAAGAAAATGGATATGTAATCCATAAAGGGGAAAACAACACTACTAGAAAAAAATATAAAGTAGCCTAATGAGGTTTATTCAACGCCTTACTGGCTATTCAATAATGCAAGCTTTAAGTTTGCTTGCCTCTTTATTGGCAACAGTATTGGTAATTCGGGGTGTTGGAATAACTGAATACGGAGACTATGCATTCTATGTAGCTGTTGGAGAGGGCTTTAAGGCAATAATACTTTTAGGATATGAGCAATCAATAGGTCTTTACGCGGAAAAAAGGTCAAGAAATCTGATCGAGCAGCATGATGTTTTAATATTTAATTCAAAGTTTTTAGTTTTTCTGTTGCTGCTACCATTTTTATTGCTCATTCAAAATGGCATTCTTCAGATTGGTATCCTCTTGATGATGTTTAGTTCAGTTATGGATGTTTCATACCTTCATATGGAACACTCAGAGCTAAAGAGGGTAAGCCAAACGCTTTTTTTTACTAGGTTAAGTTATTTAGTTTTTGTTCTTATCCTTTTGGGTGCAGGAGTTAGCTTTGAGTATTATGTATTCGCATTTGGATTTACTAATATTATCTATAGTACTGTTATTGCCAATGTAAATAAAAAGAATTTCTTCCCAAAAATTGATTTAGTGGATGGAGCCAGGCAGCTATGGATTGCTATCCCAATGGGGGCCAACAGGATCTTCTTATTTAATGAGGGATTATTTATTTTATATTTTTTTAAAAATATATTAGCTTCAGAGGTTTATGGTGTTTTCATGTTTATCTTCAATATAGCTAGAATGTTAACAGCATTCCTTAGTGTGGTGATTACGCCTGCATTTAAAAATGTAACTATGCAAGTACAAACAAAAGAGAAGGTTTATAAAAAGCTATTTTTCTTTGGATTTTTATCGACTTGTGCATGCCTTTTATCTATCAAATTTTTAACTCCAATAGCCCTGGTTAAAAAAATTATAGGATTTTCAGTCGACGATAAAGTTCTTATTGTTTGGCTAATGTATTCTTGCTTGTATTCTTTTGCTATTTATATATCAACTATTTATTTAACAATAGGAATCATTGCATTTGGTAAGGTTGCCAGATTTTACTTTACAAGGATTTTTTATATTTTCATTGTAGTTTTATGCAGTTACTTTCTAGTAGAAAATAATCCAGTTAATGGAATTTTTGTATTAATCACTGCTGAGCTTATTTCCGTAGTAATACCATCAATAATAATAAGTATGTTGATATCAAGGGATAAAATATCTAAATGAAGATTTCAGTTTTGATGGCAATAAATTCTTTTGATGAGTATTTTGAAGATGCTTATTTAAGCATTATTAATCAATCTTTTGAAGATTTTGATTTTCATATCATTGCTAATGGCATGAGCGAGCATCAATACGCTGCTTTAATTAACAGGGTACAAGGGGGTGATAATGTTTGCGTTCATCGTCTTGAGCTTTCGGGTTTAGCAAATGCTTTGAACTACGGCCTTATTTATGCGAGAGGTGAATTTATAGCAAGGATGGATGCTGACGATATTGCCCACCCTTTAAGGCTCGAGTCTCAATATTATGAAATGATTGGTGGTGAGGGATTGGATGTATTAGGCACAAAAGTTGAATTAATTGATTCAAAAGGCATAGTCCTCCAGCAAACTTTTAAGTTTTATGAAACTAATAAGGAAATTAGAAGGGTTTTGCCATACAGAAATCCCCTTGTTCATCCAAGTTTAATGATCAGACGCTCAGCTTTGCTTTCGGTTGGCGGTTATAGGTACGGACACATGTCAGAAGATCATGAGCTCTTTATTCGATTGGCGAGAAATCCTGAAATTCGTTTTAAGAATGTAAATAAATCCCTACTTTTTTACCGGCGTCATCAGGGGCAAATAACTTCGGTAAAAAATGCTAAAAAAAATTATGCTGAGATTTCAGGTTTCCTTTTCACCGAGTTCTTACTGACAAAAAATATTTTATACATAGTTGGAATAATTGCAGTGCACCCCAGAATTAGGTCTTTGAGACATTTTTTCAAAAAAATTATGGGTGTGATGTGATAGCCGTCTCTATCGTTAGCCATCATCATGGAGAGTTTTTGCCGGCGCTTATAGTTGCTCTTGATCAATTTCCTGAGGTAGAAAAAATAATATTGACAATCAATGTTCCTGATGAATCATATCTACCTAAATCAGATAAGCTTCAGGTCATAAGGAATTTGTCACCAAAGGGATTTGGTGACAATCATAACTCCGCTTTTGAAGAATGCTATAGTGATTTTTTCTGTGTTTTAAACCCAGATATTTTTTTCTTAGAAAATCCATTTCCTCTATTGCTTGATATTTTTTTAAATCAATCCGTTGGGGTTTCTGCACCATTAGTTTGCAATCAGAGTTTGGATATTGAAGATAGCTTTCGCAATTTTCCAAGTCTGAGCTCTTTGTTTTTAAAAGTTTTTTTTGATAAAAAGGGTCAGTCCAATTATCAAGGTGATGGTGAGCCTTTTTTAAGTGACTGGGTAGCGGGTATGTTTATGCTTTTTGAGAGAAAAACTTTTTCCATCCTTGGTGGTTTTGACCGCAAGTATTATTTATATTATGAGGACGTTGATATTTGCGCAAGAGTCTGGAGTATCAATAGGTCAGTATATGTAGTTCCTGCTGCGAAAGTAATACATGATGCACGTAGACAAAGTCATAAAAACTTGAAATTTTTTTTATGGCATCTTAAAAGTTTAACAAGGTATCTTGTAAAAAATTTTAATTTGCCCAAAAGGACCCAGGGGTGAAAAAAATTGCAATTGTAGGTGCAGGGGGATATGTGGGGTCACACTTATATTCCTATCTACGCTCCAGGGGGTATGAGTGCACAGGAATAGCAAGAAATCCAAATATTGAGGGCGTGCTGAAATGTGATATTTTTGAGGTGGATAAGCTTAGCGCGCTGATTAATGGGGCTGACGTGGTGGTCAATTGCGTGGGTTATGCCCATTCAGTAAGCTCTAAGTTTGATAAAACTCAAAAATTTAAGCACCAATCTCTAAATTACGAATCAGTGATCAGTTTAGCTGCATCCTGCAAAAAGGCTAACGTATCTAAAATCGTCAATATATCATCGATCAAGGCTTACGCTCCTGACTCAGACTTTTATAGTAAATATAAGAAAGCAGCCGAAGATTATCTGAGGGACCCTGCCTGTCAAATTTTTTTTAGCTCTGTTAATTTGAGAATTCCCATGGTTTTCGGAAAAAGTAGTAAGGGGTATTTGGCATTGATGGCCCGTTATGTCAAAAATGGCATCTTCCCTCCGATTCCGGAGACTCGGAACCGTAGATCTATGATTCATATTGATGACCTAACTACGGCTATTGAAGTTGCAATTAATAACGATAATATCAACGGAAAAGTCCTCGCTGTATCGGCGTTATATGCTCCATCAGGCAGGGAGATTTTTGATAAATTTAGAGAGATTTACGGCTACAGAAAATTATCTATTGAGGTTCCTAAGTTCCTTTTTGTAATTTCGGCAATAATCTGCGATATCTTGCAGGAAGTTATTCGTAATGAGCTGCCTTATAACTCTTTAACCCTTACAAAATTAATGGATGATGCATATTACCCAGCCGAGGAATTTATGTCCCTAACAGAATGGAGCCCTAAAATCAGCCTATTTGAGGGCCTGAAAGATTACAAATAATTAAGTAATTATTTTGAAGTTTTGCTTTGAGTTGTAATCTATCCAGCATTTTTTTTGGGGGGCATGTTTCGTATGCCGTAAGTGTCAGCGGCCTCATGAAAAGACTTTAGCAACATCTAAACATGCCATGTATATCGAATAGTTTATATACCAGAGGATTGATTGTGTATAACAAAACTATTAAAAAACTTATTAAGGCTTGCCAGGGAAATTATGAGTTGGATTAAAACCTTTTTATTAGCATTTATTTTGTTTTTGCTAACGCTAAAAACTATAGATATTGCCTGGGGCTTCATCTCTCCGTCTGAAAGGGTTAATGGCAGCGTAAGGTCCATCTCTCTTCGAGAGATACCCCCGAATACAGAGAGCTATACAACTCCAACTACTTATTATTTAAGTAGAACGGAAAATCTTGAAAAGAAGAATTACAAGTACAGAACAGACTCAAATGGGTTTATATTAGGCAAGGCAAATTCAGAAAAAGATTCCGCTAAGGTGGATATTATATTTTTTGGCGGAAGTACAACTCAATGTATTTTAGTTGATGAAGATATAAGATTTCCAGCACATATTTCAGATTTGATTACTCGCAAAGATGGTGCGCCAATAGTTGCTTTAAATGCAGGAATGGGGGCCAGCAACTCGATGCATTCCCTTATCTCGCTAATTGGAAAAGGATTGCCAAAGAGGCCAAAATATGCTTTTTTAATGCATGCTATTAACGACCTAACCCTGCTAGAGCTAGTCCCTTCATACTGGGATGCGCCGACTGACAGAGCTTTGGTAGTTAGCGGCCAAAGGGAGGATTTTGGCTTCAAATATTTTTCCTTTAACTTCATTAAGCAAGTTCTTATTCCAAATACATGGCCCGAGTATAAATACATTATTTCAAATATCGCCAGCAAATATAATGTAAATTTAGACCATAAAAAATATAAATTATCATCACGAAACTACATCGAAATTAGACGTAGTGTTCATGACCAATTTAAAAAATCTCTCATTTCTTTTGTTGAAATTTCAAGAGCATGGGGGATTGAGCCGGTTCTAATGACCCAATTCAATAGAATTCATATGGGTGATAAATTTATTCAAGAAGTTTATGAAAAAGACTCTCAAACCGGCATTAATTGGGATGATTTTGTATCTCTATATGCGGTAATGAACGAAATAACGCGTGAGGTCGCTCGCGAAAAAAAGGTTACCTTAATTGATCTGGATAAAGAGATCCCTTCGAATTCAAAATATATTTATGATGCCGTTCATTTAAATGGGGAAGGCAGCAAATTGGTGGGGAAAGTTATTGCCAGGCGCCTATCAGAGCGGTACCAGAAAGATTTCAGCTTATCAGCCCAGTAGTTCCGCATAAAAAATAATACAATGACTTCATGCATTTGCATACTTTGATTTTTTTGCTTCTCAAAAATACGGTTGCAACATGAATTTATAAAGGCGCTGTTTGTATGAATGTTTCGGAATCTAATTCAATTAATTGGGGCATTGTAGGCGTAGGCGCTATATCAAAAAAATTTGTTAAAAATTTTTCACTTTTAAAGAATTGTTCAATCACATCCATCTGCTCTAGAAGCATCGAAAAGGCTAATGCATTTGCAAATGAATTTGGGTTAGATTATGCCTATGGGTCGCCCATGGAAATGATTTTGTCTTCGGGCATTGATGCGGTTTATATTGCAACCCCTATTTCAACTCATTTTGAGATTGCAAAGTTATTTCTTAGGCACGGAATCTCTGTATTGGTAGAAAAGCCGATAGTGGTTAATGTTGATCAATTAGATATTTTGTATGAAATTGCAAATAACAATAAAGCATATATTCTTGATGGTATGTGGACTTTATATAATAGAAATATACAAAAAATATCTGACAAAAATTTCATCCAAAAATTTGGTCGTCTACAACACATGGAATCTACGCTGGCATTCAACAATACAATAGTTGCTAATGAGTTGTTTGAGTCCAAGGAGTATGGCGGCGCCTTGGCTGATTTGGGTGTTTATCAAATTTACATTGCCTCTTTATTTTCACGCCTGGATATTGCTCATACAGCCTGCAGTTTTATTAAGAATTCTTCGAGTGTAGATCTAACCTACAACATTGTATTGTTAGGAGATAATATTTCCGCTCGATTAAGTGGTTCGATTGTTGCGCCTGAACATAGTTTTTTCAAAGTAATTTCTGATGAATATGAAATTTTAATACCCCATCCAATTTTTAATCCAAAAATTATTATTTTTCTACCTAAAAATAGGCTTTCTATTAAAAAAAATATTTTTTGTTTTTTTCTTTCTCTTGAAAGTGTTTTTAATTATCTTTTGCAGTTGGCTGGTGATAAACTACTTTCAAAAAAATATAATCCACTTCACTATCAAGTATTGGATATTAATGATTTAATTTCAGGAAAAAAATTGCAGCCATTGATATCATATAATTTTACTAGGCGCGCTATTCAAACTTTGGAAGATGCTATAAAAGTTCGAAATTAGCCCAATTTTTTATTATTATCAAATTTTTAGAGACTATTACAACTTTTTTGAGCCTTCTTCTGGGCCTGGAGGATCTGTTATGAATAAATTAGATCGTAAAAAATTTGATGAAGAGGGATTTTTGGTATTAGAGTCTGTATTTTCTCTGGAGGAGTGCAAAAAACTTCAGCGAGAAATTGAAGCTCATATAGCCACTGGTTTAATGCCATTAACAAAAAAAGATGCCCATCAAGAGTTGATCACCCACAACTCTATTCTCAAGGTTTGTGATGAATTAATGGGTGGTGTTGGCTTTAGGTTTCACCATCTTCATTCTGCACGCCATGAAGAGGGAATGAAATCTATGGGTTGGCATCATGATTATGAGCTTGCGGATCAACCCCGCAAACATCTAATGCTTCATTTTTTAATTTATTTGAGTGGATTAAATGGTGAAATTGGCGAATTATTGGTTGTACCAGGATCGCATCGGATGCTTGTAAAAAGCCGTCAGTTCTTTAAAAAGGATTTTGATTTTTTTGAGGGCTATAAGGTGATAGATAAATTAGCGCCGGGATCTTTGGTTGTCATAAATTCTGCAACCATTCATTCTCGTCGAGCACGATCGGGTGGAGGAAATAGCCCCCGTTATTTTATAGATCTTTCTTATTGTCAAGAAACCACAAAATGGCCAAGATATTGCGGAAGAAATGATTGGGGCAATGTGCTTGCAAATTTATCACTCTGGGCAAAAGACGATCGCGCTCGCTTAATTGTCCGTGATGATTGTTACTTTACGCCATTGAATAACTATTTCTATAGTAGATTACGAAACATAATGATTCCTAAAATTTCAAAAATTCGAAAGAATTTCAAGGCATTTTTTGCATAAAAATTGCCCAGTCTTGTAATGCAAGCTTGCTAAAAATATAAATTGGAAAAATATCTCAGGCCTATTGGTCCTTCGCATGCATATTCTTATGTTAAGAGATTTTGCGACGTTATTTTCTCTGCGTCTCTACTGCTTTTACTTTCCCCAGTTATTATTATAATTTCTGTAATTAGTTTTTTTAAACTAGGGCGCCCCATCCTTTTCTTCTCAACAAGGGTTGGCCAAAAAAATGGTTTTTTTTTCATGCCCAAGTTTCGCACTATGGATAAAGGTGCTCCTATAGTTGCTACACATCTTTTGGAGGGAGTCGATCATATAATCACACCATTTGGTTCATTTTTGCGAAGAACTAGCCTGGACGAGCTACCTCAGCTCTGGAGTATATTAGTCGGAGAAATGTCGGTTGTGGGTCCAAGACCTGCGCTATTTAATCAAATTGATCTTATTGAATTGCGCACCAAGAATAATGTTCATTTGTTGAAGCCCGGCTTGACCGGCTGGGCCCAGGTAAATGGAAGAGATAACCTATCCATTCATGATAAGGTCGAGTTTGAGGTTGAATACCTAAATAAAATATCTTTTATCCTTGACTGTAAGATCATTATTCTTACTGCTATAAAGGTATTATTTCAAAGCGATGTTGTTCACTAATAAAAGCCTTTTAAATAATCCCGCATGGTTTCATATATCCTAGACACTCTGGTATTCTAAGTATCCCAATTAATGTAGTATCAACGTACATTGCTGCAATTATTTACTACAGAAAAATACTTTTTACTTTTGGGTCTAAATTAACAGTGGTTTTATATTTTTCTTGTATTGATATTTGCATCAATTATCACATCATAGCCAATTTATATTAATGTCCTTTTGGCTTGAGTTGCTGGAGTTTTAGAAAATACTGAGAAAAGTCTCCAATGGGGGATTGTGACTGAGTCCTTACTGCAATTTATAAGGCTACGGCTGTTTAAAGCTTTTTGGGGTTGAGGGAGCAAGTATTGCCCTATCGAATAAATAGGTGCAGTTATAATTCTTATATGGTGAACAGTGTTAAAAACAATGTAAATATGCCTTCCAATCAAAAATTTGGCTTGTTGTTTAGCGCTATCTTTTTTGGATCTTCTATCTATTTTCAGTGGAAAAACTATTCCTGGTTGGTGATTTGCTTACTATTTTTAGCCATTCTTTTTCTATTATTTACTATCTGCGCACCCATCATATTGGCGCCACTTAATCGAGCTTGGTTTGCCTTAAGTTTATTTTTAGGAAAATTAATTAGTCCTATGGCCTTAAGTATAATTTTTTTTGTTTTGATTGTGCCTGTTGCCTTGGTAACTCGTTTGTTTGGTAGGGATGAATTATTGCTAAAAAAACGCCAATCTATGAGTTATTGGATTAATAAACCACCAATCAAGCCGGATTCATTTAAAAATCAATTTTAAGGATTAATTTTGAGCTTTCTAAAAGAGCTGTGGGCATTTTTGAGTTACCGAAAAAAGCTTTGGCTGTTACCCATCATCGTTGTTATGGTGGTACTTGGTGCTTTGTTAGTTTTTGCCCAAGGTTCAGTTTTGGCTCCATTCATTTATACGCTCTTTTAATTGGCTATCTGTGTATATCTTAGGAATTTCGGCTTACTATCACGATTCAGCGGCTTGCTTAGTTTGCGATGGTGGGATAGTGGCTGCAGCACAAGAAGAGCGCTTTACTCGCAAAAAACATGACTCAGCGTTTCCCGATAGAGCCATCTCTTATTGCTTAAAAGAGGCTGGTATTTTGCCTCATCAGGTCGATTACATTGTGTTTTACGATAAACCTTTTTTAAAGTTTGAGCGATTGCTAGAGACTTATCTTGCTTTTGCGCCAAATGGTTTAAGGAGCTTCATTACTTCTATGCCCATATGGTTGAAAGATAAACTCTTTCAAAAAAGCGTGATCACGGATGCTCTAAAAGATTTGTGGGGGAAAGACATTAAGTGGGGTGAGCGCCTACTTTTTTCTGAGCATCATTTAAGTCATGCAGCCAGCGCTTTTTTCCCTTCTCCCTTTGAGTCCGCAGCTGTTCTCACAATGGATGGTGTGGGCGAGTGGACAACAACTTCTCTTGCGGTTGGGTGTGGCAACAAGCTGGAAGTGATCAAAGAAATCCATTTTCCGCATTCACTTGGATTGCTATATTCAGCCATTACTTATTACACAGGCTTTAAGGTTAATTCAGGGGAATACAAGGTAATGGGTTTGGCGCCTTACGGCAAACCCATTTATGCCGAGCTGATAAAGAAACATCTGATTGACATCAAGGGTGACGGCTCATTTGCTTTAAATATGAGCTATTTCAATTATTGCACTGGCTTAACCATGACCAACAAAAAGTTTGATAGCCTATTTGGTGGCCCTCCAAGACTGCCTGAATCTGAGTTGACGCAACGGGAGATGGATCTCGCTGCTTCTGTCCAGGCGGTTACTGAGGAGATAGTGATCAAGCTTGCTAGAGGAATTGCTAAATCTACAGGTCAAAAAAATCTGTGCTTGGCAGGCGGTGTAGCGTTGAATTGTGTGGCCAATGGCAAGCTCCTTCGCGAAAATCTCTTTGACGATATCTGGATTCAACCTGCAGCTGGTGATGCTGGTGGTGCTGTGGGCGCTGCACTAGGCGCTTACTACATTATGTTGAAGCAGCCTCGAGAAATTAATTCAGATTCTTTGGATGGGATGAAAGGTTCTTACTTGGGACCCGAGTTTAGTCAGGCAGAGATTGAAGCGGAGTTGAAAGAGGGCGGTGCAGTTTTTACTAGTTATGGGCCAGATGAGTTGGTGTCAAGAGCGGCCCAAGCTTTAGCTGATGGTAAAGCTATTGGCTGGATGAATGGCCGTATGGAATTTGGCCCTCGTTCATTGGGCGGTAGGAGTATTTTAGCTGACCCAAGATCTGCCACAATGCAAAGATTGCTCAACCTTAAGGTCAAATATCGCGAATCATTTAGACCGTTTGCACCGAGCGTCTTGCGTGAAGATGTCTCCGAGTGGTTTGATCTTGATGCGGATAGCCCTTATATGTTAATGGTTGCGGATGTAGCTAAATCCAAGCGGCGCGTCATGTCATCTGAGGAAGAGGCATTATTTGGCATTGAAAAGCTTAATATCTTGCGCTCAGATGTTCCTTCAGTAACCCATGTGGATTATTCGGCTAGAGTACAGACGGTTCACGAGCAAACTAATCCTCGCTATTACTATCTCATTAAACGCTTTAAAGAGTTAACTGGTTGCCCTGTATTGGTGAATACCTCTTTTAATATTCGAGGTGAACCTATTGTTTGCTCACCAAGCGATGCCTTTAGATGTTTTATGGGCACTGAGCTCGATATCTTGGTGGTGGGAAATGCATTTCTAGAAAAATCAAAGCAATCGCAGTCATTAAACTTTGATTACAAGGTCAGTTATGGGCTGGATTAAAGTTGCAAGGAAAATCCTATTTGCAAATTTTCTTGTGCTTATTATTTGCTTGGAATTGCTGCAATAACCCCCCCCTTCATCTGGTTGTCAGTCAATTTAAAACAGTTTATGTAGAACCCCTTTAAATTCGTGAAAATTCTACTCTTGAGGTCGGTTGACCTATAGGTGGATTATCCCCCTTATTTGACTATGTAATTTATAATAAATTGTGCCAATTAATGCAACTAAACAATCACTCTTAAACTTGCCTCGCTCAGTTAAGCGGAGCTTGGTGATGTTTTGCGATATTCTGAATTGCGGATTCAGTGTTTGGTTAGCATTTGGACTGCGCCTGGATCAATGGGGTCATTTTCAAAGTAGCCAATGGATGGTATTCATTGCCACAATCGGAATTTCTTTGCCTCTTTTTCTCTCTTTTGGCTTATATCGAGCAATTTTTAGGTATGTTGGTTCAACTGCGTTCTCTTCCATGGTGCACGTTTTCATTATCTATTCAGGTTTATTTTTCTGTGTTTTTACACTTCTTGGTGTGGATGATGTACCTCGATCAATTGGCGTGATTCAGCCTATCCTATTATTTATTGGAATTGGTGCTAGTCGATATTTTGTGCGTTATTGGTTAGGCAACATTAATAATGTTCAAAAAGCATTTCACAGGGCGCAGCCTATTGCACTAATTTACGGCGCTGGTTCAGCAGGTCGTCAGCTCGCAATTGGCTTATCTAGCAACAAGGAAATGTTAGTTAAAGGTTTTATTGACGATGATCCACGCTTACAGGGCAGCACTATTAATGGGATTGCAGTGCATTCCAATGCTGATTTGCAAGATCTTGCGCATCGACTTGATATTACGGATGTACTATTGGCCATTCCTTCTGCCAGTCAGATGCGAAGAAGTGAAATTATAGCCTCATTAAATGGGTGCGGAGTACGCGTTAGGACCTTGCCGGGTTTGATAGATTTGGCTGCTGGACGTGTCAGGATATCGGACTTGCATGATTTGGATATGAATGACTTGCTCGGAAGAGCGGTAGTTCCGCCGGATATAGGACTATTAGAGAAGAATATTCGCAATCAAGTTGTTTTGGTGACTGGTGCTGGCGGCTCTATTGGTAGTGAGCTATGTCGCCAGATTATTAAATTCTCTCCTAAATCATTAATTCTGATTGATAGTAGTGAGCACTCTCTCTATTTGGTTTATGAAGAACTAAAGAGAGCCCTTAGCGGATTCGAAGATGACCTTTCGGCTGCGGATGGCGCTGATCAAGCTTCTTCGCCTCATTTGGGTTTGCCGGTGAAGCTGGTGCCCTGCTTGGCTTCAGTACGCGATGCTGATCTTTTGCTGAAGATTTTTGGGGCTCATCGACCAGCTACGGTCTTTCATGCTGCCGCATATAAACACGTTCCATTGGTAGAGCAAAATCCTGGCGAAGGCATTCGCAATAATGTTTTTGGAACCTTTACTTGCGCCCAGACAAGTTTAGAGTGTGGCGTAAGTAATTTTATTTTGGTAAGTACCGATAAGGCTGTTAGACCAACTAATGTCATGGGCGCTAGTAAGCGCATTGCCGAACTTGTTTTGCAGGCAATGGCTGATATTGCGAATAAGAGTAACCACTCAACCAATTTTTCAATGGTGCGATTTGGTAATGTACTGGGTTCATCAGGGTCAGTAGCTCCGCTCTTTAGCGCGCAAATTGCAGCTGGCGGCCCCATTACCCTAACGCATTCTGAGGTGACACGTTATTTCATGACTATTCCTGAAGCGGCACAGTTAGTGATTCAGGCGAGCGCAATGGCTGTTGGCGGAGATGTCTTTGTATTAGATATGGGCGAGCCAGTGCGTATTTATGATTTGGCTGCCAAGATGGTTTATTTATCGGGCTTACTGGTGAAAGATGAAGATCACCCTCACGGTGATATTGAGATTAAGGTTACTGGATTACGCCCAGGAGAAAAACTCTACGAGGAGCTGTTGATTGGTGAAAATCCACAGCCAACGGATCACCCGAAAATTATGAAGGCGCATGAAGAGTTTTTGTCTTGGGATGATTTGCAGCAAGAGCTTGAAAAGCTTAATTTGGCATTAGACGCAGGGGATACTAATTTAATTAGAGGCCTGCTCAAAAAATTGGTACCTGGATACCTGCCCAATGGTGATGGAGTAAATTGAAATAAGAAAGTGATTTTCTAAACTATACATACTCTATTAAAGCTGCATTATTACTTTATGAATTTGATGATTTTCTAAAATAGTTAGGGTATAAAATTTCTTTCTGGCCCCACGAAGTTTTATAAATACACTGGCAGTCTGAGTGCACTAAAAGGTTTTTGTATTCATTGCCGAAAGACTAGCGACTCCAAGGCCCCAGAATATTTGAGGTATTACCCCTAAAGCTAGGGCATAGTTGGAGTAGTAGCAATCGACGTCATAAAAGTACCTTACGCTTTGATGCGATAGTTGGCAAACCTTTTTTCTGAAAGCCCCCTATTGTTTCTGACGATGATCTTGCTTGAGTCTAGATGGCCAAGAGTAGATAACAATGGCTAAAGCAAAGACTCAGATTTAGAGGTGATGCATCAAAAACGCTGCATTGGAAATTACTCCCAAATCTTAAGCTTGACCTGGAGTGATATTGCGCCATGCACGCGATCACCAATGGTTGGGATTACAAAGACGTTTGCTCCGACCCAATCACCTTCCCAAGTCAGTGCTGGCAGGGCTGCGGCAAACCAGCCGCCATTATTAGTGTTGGGATAACCATTAAAGCCACCAATCACTGCGCCAATTTTGATGGGGCCAATGGCGATAGGTTGGTAGTACATTCCGGCGTAATTGGAGTAAGCGCGATCGCTGTTATAAAAGCGTCCTGCTGTTAGTGAGGCAACGGTATTAAAGCGATATTCAAGTCCTGCACCCCAATTGCCATTATTGAAATTCTTGTCTTGATCAAAGTGTTGAGACACCATGCCCGCATTAACCCACAGCTGGCTTTTTGTTTGAGGCTTAATAATTTGAATCAGGTCGCTTGTATTGCTTGTGTCATTTCTATTGTTTGATTCGCTTGCTACGCTTACATTGCATCCCATGACACTGAGTGTGACTAATGCGAGAAATTCAAGCGCACATCTCTTAAGCGATAAATAGCTTTTTTTGAACGCCATGAAGATTATTTCTTGGAGTTATCAGATTTACTACTGCTTTTATCTTTATTTTTATTGAGCTTAAAGTTCAACTTCTGCCCTTGATATAGCAGGGTGGCAGTTTCATCGCCAATGCTCTGCAGGCTAAGCCCTTTACCTATTGTTTCGCCTACGCTAATTGCATTAGTGGGCTTGCCATCAATCTCAAATATGGCAAAGCCATCGAGAGTGCCATCAGGATTTTTTGAGGTAATAACAACACCACATAGGTAGATATTCTCTGTAGCCAATGGCTTGCTGCCAAAAAGTGCATAAGCGCTGTTTGCATCTTGATTGCTATACAGAGCCATCCCTTTAGAAATCCCATTTGCTGGCTGAGCAGGTATTCCTGGTAATTGAGCAATTCTCATGAGCCAGAAGGTGGTCGAGAGCGCGCATGCCAACATCAAGCCGTAGGTTAACCCCTTGCTGACAAATGATGGTGTTGGCACGCCTAGCGGCATGCTGAGTGCCTTCTGAATGCGCTCTTGATTTCCTGGGAGCGCAGATGAGTTTGCATCTGACTTTGAGCACGCCATGAAGCTTTGCTGAAGGGCTTGTTTAGAGCCCTTCATAGAGTACTTCAGTCTGTCCTGTATTCGTTTGATAAATCCGCTCAAAGTGACAAAATACCTATAGAATTTAATTCAGTTTAAATCATTGAAAGCGCCACTAAATGTCTCAGTTTATTGCTCAGTGCATTGCTCGCTTTATATCCAACGCCAAGTCTACATTTTTAGATCCAAAACTAGCTATGCAAACCTCAAGTTTGGCTAAATCAGTCAATCGAGCACGTAGGGATGCTGGGTTTACCTTAATTGAGATTATGGTGGTGATTGCCATCATTGGTATCTTGGCAACTCTGATTGTTCCCAAGATCATGGGGCGCCCTGATGAAGCCCGTGCAACTGCAGCTAAGCATGATGTAGGTACCCTGGTGCAGGCATTTAAGCTCTACCGCCTCGATATCGGTCGCTATCCAACTACAGAGCAAGGTATCAAAGCTTTGGTAGAAAAACCGACTTCAGAGCCAGTCCCACAAAACTGGAAAACTGGCGGCTACTTAGATACCGTTCCAAAAGATCCATGGGGCAATCCATATCAATACGCCAATCCAGGCACTCGTAGCGAAATCGATGTCTTTAGTTATGGTGCTGATGGTAAACCTGGCGGAACTGGAAATGATGCCGATATCGGTAGCTGGCAGTAAATCTTTTTTAGCTTCTACTCGTAAAAAAGTAGTTACCCTTTTGCATTCGCAAGGAAAGTCTGCTGAGTCTGGTTTTACCTTAATCGAATTACTGGTTGCGATAGCCATCATGGCAGTGATCTTGGCTGTCGCGGTATTGGCAATTCCGAATCATGAGGATCGTTACTGGCGTGACAACCTCGATCAGTTAGTGTCCTCACTCAACCTCGCCCAAGAAGAAAGTGCCATGTCTGGCACGCCGATGATTGCGCAAATTGATTCTGCTGGCTGGCGCTTTTTTATTCCTAATAGCTCGAGTGCTAATGGTGCTGCTGCAATGGGTCAGTCAGGTAGTGCGCCTGGTGCGACCGCTAGCCCAATCATTAACGGCAATTCTGGCCTATTGCCCGATGTGTACCGAGCCCAGTCTTGGTATAAGCCTGTCGATATGGCGCCAATACAGCTAACACTCGGTGGCGAGCAAGTAGCGCAAGTATTACAAATTCCTATTAAGCAATTCAATGCTCAAGGGAGCAGTCAGTCATCTGCGCAAGCGAATTCTCAAGCCATATTGATACGCAATAGTAATGGTCGATTTAGTTGGATGAAGCCATGAAATTTTCTCCCAAGAAAATACTTAGTCTGCTTAGACTACTTAGTTTGAGAGTCGCTATTTGTAAGTCTTCAATTCAGAAGCCTTCAATGCAGAAGCCTTCAATTCCAAATGGTTTTGCTCTGATAGAAGTTATCGCACCAACCGATTACCCAACAAACCGCTTGGCATGAGGGAACAGACTTCCCAGCAGCTTATCGCACACCTATTTTGGCTACGGCTGAAGGGGTAGTAATCCGCGCAGCCTGGGATCAAGAGTATGGCTATGTAGTGGATGTGCAGCATAAGAATGCAGTAGTGACTAGATACGCCCACGCACAAGAGATCTTGGTAAAGCAGGGTGATTACGTCAAACAATCCCAAGCCATTGCTAAAGTGGGATCAACCGGAAGATCAACCGGCCCTCACTTGCACTATGAGGTCTTAAGGGATGGTGTTAGCTTAGGTAAAAATTGATCTTCATGGGTTAACTGCATGTTAAATAGTTTTGTTTTTCCTATTCCGCTTTTACGGAACGAGACTTAGGAACAAATATTCCAAAAAGATGATGATGTGAACTATTCCTTGCAATAGGGTAGTTCTACCAATGGCGAGAGTCAGTGCCCCAATAAAGAATGACAAATACATTAGCGTCATATTGAGATCGCTAATACCTAGGCTGAGCGGAAGATTAAAGAAGATTGCAATTGCTGCAACTGTGGGAATGGTGAGTCCAATACTGGCGAGAGCAGAGCCTAGGGCTAAGTTCAAGCTACTTTGCAGGCGATTAGCCTTGGCGGCTCTTACAGCTGCAAACCCCTCAGGCATTAGCACCAATAAAGCAATGGCAATACCCACAATCGTTTTAGGAGCGCCAGCAGCGGCAACACCTCTCTCAATTGCAGGACTTAATAACTCTGCAAGACCTACTACGGTGATGAGAGATAGCAAAAGTAATACAGCGCTAAAAGCTGTCTTGGCATTACTGGGCTTGTGCGCATGAAAATTGATATCGGTTTTCTTATCCTCTGTTTTAGGTAGGTAATAGTCACGATGACTGACTGTTTGGAAGAAGAGAAATGCGATATAGAGTGCAAATGAAGCAATACCCGCAAAAGCCAGCTGGCTCTTAGTGAAGTCAGGGCCTGGCGTGCTGATAGTCACAATCGGCATCACTAAAATAAAGGTTGCCAAGGCGGTAAGCACTGCCAGTGCGGAGTTGGTACCCTCATTTCTGAACGTCATTTCATGATGGGTGAGACCGCCTACAAAGATGCAAAGACCAATGACGCCGTTTATCACAATCATGACGGTTGCGAAGACCGCATCACGGGCAATAAACTCTGATCCTTCATGCCCTGTCAGCATCATCGATATGATGAGTGACACTTCAATAATCGTGACGCTAATAGACAGTACCAAAGTGCCATAAGGCTCACCCGTTTTGTGGGCAATCACTTCAGCGTGATGAACAGCTGATAGAACGGCACCAATCAGGGTGACACTCATTAGGGCAATAAACCAAGTTTGGCTTAATAGGGCAGTCATAGATGCAATCTAGAAAATAAGGTTAAGCTAGCAGGTGAAATCACCCTAAAACGATTAATTATTAATTACTGAGAGTTTATAGCCATCCATGAAAGCCATTATCTTATTTGGGCACGGAGCAAGAGATAGCCGTTGGCGTGAGCCATTTGATCGCTTAGCTGTATTGTGGCGAGAGCAGCAGCCCAAGACCCCAGTAGAGCTGGCTTTTTTAGAGATGATGCAACCTTCTTTAGAGGAGGCAGTGATCAGCTTAAGCGCGCAGGGGGCGAATGAAATTACTGTAGTGCCGGTTTTCTTTGGGCAAGGTGGTCACCTGCGCAATGATTTTCCAGTGTTGCTGGAGGAGTGTCGTAGTAAGTTTCCCAACATGACATTAAGCGCTACGCCTGCCGTTGGCGAGGACTTGGCCGTCTTGCAAGCCATTGTTGATTTTGGAAGACAAAAAATAGGGCTGTAATCATTAGCCACACTTCTAATACAGGTATGTAATATAATTACATACCTGTATTAGAATAGCGCATGACCAAAAAAACCAGGCCGAAGCTTGAATCCTTGATTGAACGAGAAACATTTAAGTTGAAAGCGAGTAGCGGTGGTGGTGTTTTGAGTTTTGAAGTTTGGGGCCATGTAAGCGAGGGTAAAACGGTAGTGACTCGCTATAACCTGGCGTATATCAATCGGTTGATTTGCCAAAAAGATAATGGAAGAGTGCTCGGATTTGATAATGCTCATGACTATCACCACAAGCATTACATGGGTAAGGTAACTCCAGTAACTTTTGTAAGTTATGAAAAAACATTAGAACGTTTTGAAAAAGAGTGGCAAGAAATTATCAAGGAAGTGAAAAAGGATAAGAAATGACAAAGATGATTATTCGTACCGATACGGTTGAAGGTTTCTTTGATCGCGCTAAAAAAGCTGCTCAAAAAAGTGATCGTAAAGAATCAATTAAGAGGTCGGCTACCTTTTCGTTTGAAGACCCACAAGAGATGTTTATGGTGCTCTCGGAGGCTCGTAGACGTCTAATGATGGAGGTAATGAATGAGCCTAAAACTATTACGCAATTAAGTCATAAATTGCACCGTGATCGCTCTGCTATCAACAAAGATATTGGCCTCTTAGAGAAGATCGGCCTTTTGGTGTCACAAAAGATTAGTAACCCAGGCCATGGTATCGAAAAGATGGTGCAAACAGTTGCACCCAAGATTGAAATGATTGCAACTTTAGGATAATTCTTTTAGCCTGCTTTCTGCAGGCGCTCGTCAATTTTTTCCTGAGAAGTATCTGTTGAGGCTAGCCTGCTAGGGGCTCTCAAAGCCTCGCCGATCATGATGAGTGCAGGCGAGCTACCGTCAAACCACTGATCCGCTTTGCCAGCTGCCAACTCTTTTAGAGTACTTGTCCATAAGCGCTCACGTGAAGTACTCACGGCTTCTAATATTTGTACAGGTGTATTGCCATGTTGATTGGGGCTTTGTGCAATCAATTGCTGTGCAATAAGAGCCGCATCTTTACGGCCCATGTAATACACCAGAGTATCGGCAGAAGGGTTGGAGATTGGTTGTCCTGGGGTAAGGTTCTCGGCACCCTGAGCTAAGGTAACAAACGCCACACTACGGGAAACCCCACGTAATGTCAGTGACTGCTGAATGCTTGCTGCGCCAGCGAGAGCCGCTGTAATTCCGGGAACTACCTCAACTTCAATACCAGCATCTTTAAGAGCCTGAATTTCTTCATCGGCACGACCAAAGAGCATGGGATCGCCACCTTTAAGGCGAACAATTACTGAATGTTTCTTGGCTGCATCAACTAAGCGCTTATTAATGAACTGCTGCGCTGAAGACAGCTTGCCACATCGCTTACCCACTTCTACCTGAATAGCCTGTGGGCAGAGTGTCAGCATCTCTGGGTCAACCAAGGCATCAAAGAACACGATATTGGCTTGCCCCAATAGCTTGGCGCCACGTACGGTAATTAAATCAACCGCACCTGGGCCAGCACCAACCAAATACACTTTTCCGAGCGTATTGTTTGCGTTAGTAGGCGTTGTAGTCATGATATTCAGATTAAGCACTTAAGGAAGTGCGTGTAGTTCTGAGTCCACGCCAGCTATTTTGTGTAGTCACGCTATACAAATCAAATTGCTTTAAGGCGACATCGAGCTTTTGATCAGGGCGCAAAGCAAAGCTATCAAAGCCAACGCGAGCGCCTTGGAGGAGTTGATCAATCAACACATCGCCAATTGCGCGGATCTCACCTTGCCATTGAAAGCGATCACGCAATAACGCTGCAGTACTAAAGCTACGACCATCTCTAAAAATAGGAAAGTGAGCGGCGACTAAAGGCCAAACCTTTTTACCTGCTTCAATCACATCGGCATGCTTGAGGATGTCATCATCGGTAGCAAACCACACACCAATCTGACCATTAGTCGCTTTGGAGGCTATATCTGCTTCATGATGGTGTTCTAGCCACCAGGTAAACGGCACTAATACTTTGTGGGCGCCATGCTCAAGATCCGGGAGGCCTCCTTCATCTTGGCTGCCACCCCAGACTTGCCATTCATTAGGAGCTAGAGCAGGTTTGCCATCTTTTGGAAAATGCAAAATTTCTGCATGAGAGGTGATATTGAGCTGGCTCATGCTGCACCTCCGTCAATAGCCTTCTCTTTTTTCTTGGCGTTTTCATTTTTATCTTTATAGGCAGCTTCTTTGAATGGAGTAACTCCTAAGCGGCGATAAGCCTCAATAAAAGATTCATCTTCAGTGCGCTGGGCGACGAAGGTATTAATGACATTGGTGATGACATCCGGGATTTCATCGGCATAGAAAGACGGGCCAATGACTTTGCCGATAGCTGCATCGTTACCTTGCTCGCCGCCTAAAGTGATTTGATACCACTCTTCTCCATCTTTATCGACACCGAGCACGCCAATATTGCCAACGTGGTGGTGGCCACAAGAATTAATACAGCCTGAGATATTGAGGCTGATGTCACCTAAATCAAATAAGTAATCCAAGTCATCAAAGCGCTCTTGAATCGCTTTCGCAATTGGGAGCGATTTGGCATTAGCCAGTGAGCAGAAATCCCCGCCTGGGCAGGCGATGATATCGGTGAGTAAGCCTACGTTAGGTAGAGCTACCTTTTGCTTTTTCGCTTCTTGCCACAATTCAAGTAACTTGGCTTGCTCAACATCAGCAAGAACTAAGTTCTGTTCATGCGTAGCCCGCAATTCACCGAAACTGTATTGATCAGCTAAATCTGCAATCGCATACATTTGCGCTGTCGTTGCATCACCAGGGGCAACGGTGCCATGGGGCTTAAGTGACAGAATCACGCTGGCATAACCAGGCACTTGATGTGGTTTGACATTGCGCTCTAACCAACGTGCAAACGCCGCTTGCTCTGCTTCAGTAGCGGCATTAATAATTTGTTCATTACTTAGTGCAGGCAATGTTTTGTATGCCGGCTTTGTGAAATGCTTAGCAACACGATCCCACTCCGCCTGAGTAAAGTTGTCGTTACCATTTTTAATATGAGCCCACTCACCTTCAACTTGGCGTGCGAATTCTTCAGGACCTAAGGCTTTGACTAAAATCTTGATGCGAGCCTTGTAGAGATTGTCTCTTCTTCCAAAGCGGTTATAAACGCGCAGAAGGGCAGTGAGGTAGCTAGGCAATACATTCCAAGGAAGCCCTTGTTTAATCAGGGAGCCGAGGATGGGGGTGCGACCCATGCCGCCACCAGCATAGATATCGGCAGTGAGTTCACCGGCAGCATTTTTCTTGAGCTCAATGCCAACATCATGACAAAGTAAAACGGTGCGATCTTCTTTTGCGCCATTCACAGCAAATTTAAATTTGCGCGGCAAGTGTGCAAACTCTGGATGCAAAGTTGACCATTGACGGAGTAATTCACAAACAGGACGTGTGTCGACATATTCATCGCCAGCGACACCTGCAAATGCATCGCTCGTAATATTGCGAATACAGTTGCCTGAAGTTTGGATGGCATGCATTTCTACTTTAGCAAGCTCAGCCAAAATATCCGGCGTGTCTTCCAGTGTTACCCAGTTGTATTGAATGTTCTGGCGTGTAGTGAAGTGGCCATAACCGCGGTCATATTTTTCGGAGATGAGTGCCATAGTGCGCAATTGCGCTGCACTGAATAAACCATAGGGAATAGCAACGCGTAGCATGTAGGCGTGGCGTTGGTGATAGAGACCATTTTGTAACCGGAGGGGGCGAAATTCTTCTTCAGCTAGGCTGCCATTCAAACGTCGGGCAACTTGATCGCGGAATTGGGCAACCCGTTGATCTACAAGGGTTTGGTCGATGGCGTCGTATTTATACATAGCCATGGATTGTCATGTATTTTGATTATTCCTTCAAATACTGAAAAATCGATTCTATATATCAAAATTTATATAAAAGAACCAAAAATTCACTCATTTTCTGAAAACTCTGCTTCAATAGCCTTAGAGGGACCTTGATTCCCCAGATTTGCCATATATAAAACGATAAAAGTGGAGACAGTATGAAAACAATGCAGGCAACCAGCCTTATTGCTGGTTTATTGGTCAGTGCAAGCCTATTTGCAGCTAATACATCAAAAGCCCCCTTACCTCTGAGCGCGACCCCTGGACAGGGATTTAGCCAAGAAGGCCTTAAAAGAATTGATGCCTTTTTTGCCGATCAGATCGCTGGCAACAATATGGCCGGCGCTGTTTTGGCGGTCTCTAAAAATGGCAAGTTAACTATTTTTAAGCCTTATGGATACTTAGATAAGGCAAACAACAAGCCCATGACTACGGATGCTATTTTTAATCTGGCATCCATGACTAAGGTAATGGCATCGGTAAGCGCCCTTACTTTTTATGAGCAAGGCAAACTTCCATTAAATGCACCCATTTCTAATTGGCTGCCGCAATTTAAAGATATGAAAGTCGGTCAAGTAGATGCCGATGGAAAGCTCAATCTAGTGCCGGCAAAAAATCCAATTACCATCCAAGACCTAATGCGCCATACCAATGGTCTAACTTACGGTGGTCGTGGTGCTACACCAGTGCACAAGATGTACCCCGCAGGCTCAGCGCCAGCAGCAGTGCAATACACGGCGCAAGAATTTATTGATAAGTTAGCTAGCGCACCATTGCTTTATGAGCCAGGCACTGCTTGGGATTATGGTTTTGGTCTAGATGTACTCGGAATTATTGAGGAAAAAATTGCTGGCAAGCCTTTGGGCGCAGTAATGCAAGAACGTATTTGGAATAAGGTCGGTATGCCTAATACGACCTTTGAGCTTGCAGAAAAAGATCGCGCTCGTTTGGCGCAACCACTCCCGATTGATCCATTAACTGGCAAGCCGCAGAAAGTGGATATTCATACGCAAAAGGTGAAGTTTGATTGTGGTGGCTCATGTGCCTATTCCACTGCTGGTGATTACATTCGCTTTGGTCAGATGTTGCTCAATGGTGGAAGCTTAGATGGTAAGCGCGTCCTTGGTCCGCAAACCGTTGCCTTCATGACATCAAATCACCTCAATAAAGATATTAAAAATAATGTCGGTGGTACTGAGCCGGGTCGTGTGGGTTATGGCTTTGGTCTGGGCGTTGCGGTTCGTACTGATAGAGGTTTATCTGCTATCAACGGCAACGTTGGGGACTTTACTTGGAACGGCGCATACGGAACCATCTTCTGGGCTGATCCAAAAGAACAGATGGTTGTTGTGATGATGGGTGTTGCGCCGGGAGAAATTCGTAAGGTGCATCGCGAACAACTCAATGCGGTAATTTATGGAGCTTTAGAGAAGTAATTCATCTCACACTGATGAACAAAAAAGCCCCGATAGTTCGGGGCTTTTTCTATGGCACAACAGATAAGTGATAAATATTCTATTTGACAGATTCTGTTATACGGAATAAAATACATTATGATCCGCTCATTCTCTTGTGAACTTACTAAAGATTTATTTGAAAGCAAGGCTGCAAGAAAGTTTGTGAATATAGAGAGAGTGGCGCGAAGAAAATTGCTGCAATTAAACGCAGTTGTTAATTTGTTGGATTTGCGTATCCCGCCTGGCAATATGCTGGAGGCATTAAATGGTAGGCGCAAAGGTCAACACAGTATTCGCATTAATGGCCAGTGGCGTGTTTGTTTTGCTTGGCGAGAAGACGGGGCATATAACGTAGAAATTGTGGATTACCACTGAGGATATGATGATGACAAAATTACTTGATGAAATTCATCCCGGTGAAATATTGTTAGAAGACTTTATGAAGCCAATGGGTATAACAGCGAGACAATTAGCTGCTGATATAGATGTCTCCCCTAGTCGCATTAGTGAAATTGTGAATGGCGCACGACCCATTACTGCAGATACCGCCTTGCGTCTAGGCCTTTTCTTTTCGATGGAGCCGAGATTTTGGTTGAATTTGCAATCAGAATATGACATGCGAATTGCAAAAAGGACTCTACAGAAGGATATGGAATCCAGAATTCGAATCTTTCAGATGGCCGCATAAACCAGCCACATAATTAAAAAGCCCCGACAGTTCGGGGCTTTTTATTTGGATGTTTGTTAAAGAGTTATCTTCAGTCTTACAGCCCATTCTCACGATAGTGTCTATAAAGGTTTGCAATGGATGCAAATCCAAGAACCACAATCAGTACAGCAAAAAGGTATTCACTGGTGAGGTAAGTAAAGATGCCCATCTGAATCAATATGACTGCAGCAATAAAGGCGGCGATAGATCCCAACACTACGAGTTTGAAATTGGGAATAAAAGCACCCAAAGTAATTGCAATAAATACAAGATACAGCTCAGACACCAATTGATCAGCCGTTACAAAGATGCCGTTAGTGAGTTCCGGATTGGTAAATTTGCCCAACACGGCTATCACCAGGATGGCAGCCAAGATAGCAAAGTTCAGCTTTGCCTTGAGGAGGATGGTTTTAAATTGATCGCTCATATTTTTTATGAAGCACTGCCATTAAATACGAGACTCATACCAATCCACAAAATAACAAATGCAACCAAAACAGTTGAGCCTATCTTTTTAAGGAAATATTCCAAGGTATCCATGTAAGCCTCATCGCCTCTACCGAAGTAGTGATCAAAACGCTTCCAAAAAAGGCGCCCTACAACTAGCGGCAGGAGTATTGCAACGATTCCTAAAATAACGGTCAGAGTGTTGTCCATATTTATTTGTAATCTTTCTTGCTTATTTCAAAAGTGGTGACCTATATCCCTAGGGATTTAAGTCATTTGGCCCAGTGAAGGCCGGAAAGTCATACAGGATACAGGGGTTGTTGACCAATATCGCATTTCTGAGATTTTCGTCATGCACCCACTCACCAAGCAGGTCACATAGATCGGCATCGTGAGGCATTTGCTTCTTCACCATCACATGGGGCCAGTCGCTTCCCCAGATGAGGCGATTAGGGTTTGCTTTGATGACGGCATCAGAAAAAGGGCGCATATCCATAAAAGGAAGGTCACCATCGCAGATGCGATAGGGGCCTGTCATTTTTACCCAAGCGCGTTGGTTTTTCATTAAATCTAGAAGACCCTGAAAACCCTTATCGGTAACACCATGCTTTGCATGGCTATAGCCAAAGTGACCAAACACTAAGTCGACTGGAAAATCTTCAAAAGTCTTCGCAAGATTTGGATACTCATTCACATGCATCAATAACTCTAGATGCCAACCAAATGGTTTAATGCGTGTTGCTAGGTTTCGTAATTGTGCAATCGGTAATCCAGCAGATTTATCGGTGATATCAACAATATTGCAACGCAGTCCTCTTACTCCGGCAGCATGCAAGTCAGCCAGCTCTTGATCGCTCACCGCTTTAGGGTCGTTAGAGATAACGGCAACACCTCTCAATTGTTGAGGCTTGGATTTGAGGGCTGCAAGCATTGCTCGGTTGTCAGTGCCATAAACGCTAGGTTGCACTAAAACTGCGCGATCCACTCCGAGCATCTTTAATAGCGATTCGTAGCTCTCCAGTGTTGCATCCGGTGGTGTGTAGATGCGTTCCTGCGCATATGGAAATTGCGTGGCAGGACCGCACACATGAGCATGACAATCCACCGCCCCTGCCGGGAATGGGCTCAGGGGCGAACGTACTTCAATACTCGGAGCCTGACACAGAGGCGCAGAATTACTGGGGTTCAATGGCCGCTTCTTTGGCGATCTTCTGATACTTGCCCATCTCTTCACGGACAAACTTTGTAAACTCCGCAGGACTCATTGGGGTAGCTTTAATCCCCTTGTTCTCGTAAGCAGTTTTGACTTCTGGATCCTGCATTGCTTGATTAATATCTTGATTAATCTTTTTCACAATAGCGGGTGGGGTAGCTGCAGGTGCCCAAACTCCAAACCACAAACCAATTTCAAAGTTGGCGTAGCCTTGTTCTGCGATGCTGGGAATTTCTGGAACAGCGGGATTGCGCGTTTTGCTGGTAACTCCTAGGGCGCGCACTTTTCCACCTTTGAGTTGACCAATTGCAGTATCCAAAGGAGCCATGTAAAAAGCGGTGCGTCCGGACATGGTGTCCTGAATAGCTTCAGGCGATCCTTTGTAAGGAACGTGGATGAGTTTGATGCCCATCATCTGATTGAAATACTCCGCCGCCAAGTGTGTTGAGCTACCCACGCCAGCAGAGGCAAATGTAATTTCATTCGGTTTAGATTTAGCCGCAATGACAAGGTCGCGAATGGATTGGTAGGGGCCATCGGCTGCAGTAACCATGACATAAGGTGTTTGTCCCAAAATGGCGACATCCACCAAACTCTTGAGTGGATCGTAAGGTAGCTTCTTATAAATTGCAGGATTAGCTGCGTACGAAGCCGATTGCACTAGCAGGGTATATCCATCAGGGTCAGAGTTCACAACCACTCCGGTACCAATGAGACCACCAGCACCGGGTCGATTTTCAATAATGACGGATTGCTTCCATGTTTCCGTGAGGCTTTTTGCTACCACCCTTCCAGCAATATCAGCACCGGAGCCAGTAGTTAAGGGAACAATCATTTTCACGGTGCGGTTTGGATAACTTTGGGCGCAAGCAATGCTCACACCAAAAGCAAGGCAAAACGCGAGAATAAGTCTAGTGGGCTTGTGGATGCTGCGTACCCGCCTGAACGTTGTAAACATCTTGTCTCCTTAGTATTTTTATAGTTTCGTTGGATAATCTAACATGCTCTGACAAATAGATAAATAGAAGATCAATAGAACTTTAGATAGGGTGGAGATAAATGACTCAAATGCAGGATCTGAAAATGATTAAGGTAAACGGTGTCGATATTGCTTATCGTTTTGATGGCCCCAAAGATGGCCCTGTTTTATTGGTAGCGAATAGTTTGATGGCCAATGGTAGTATGTGGGATGGCAATGTGCCCGCATTAGCAGATCGCTATCGCGTATTGCGTTATGACAAAAGAGGGCATGGTGGCTCTGGTCTCAATGCCGGCCCTTACACCATTGCACAATTGGCAGATGACGCTATTGGACTATTAGATGCTCTTGGTATTCAGAAGGCGCACTTTATGGGCTTATCGATTGGTGGCATGATTGGCCAGCAATTAGGCGCTCGCTTTCCAGAGCGCATTCTCTCATTGTCACTTTGTAATACCGCCTCAGAAATGCCACCACGCAGCTTATGGGAAGAGCGTTTTGAAATTGCTCGCGCTCAAGGTATCGCTGGGTTGGTGGAGGGCACAATTAAGCGCTGGTTTACTGCGCCTTTTATTGAACGAGCACCAAAAGAAATCGAAAAAGTTCGTCAAATGATCTTGGGTACCAATGTGGATGGTTATATGGCTTGCGGCAGCGCCGTACGTGATATGGCGCAAAGTACAATGTTATTGAAGATTAAGGCGCCTACCCTGGTTCTGTCGGGGCGTGACGATCCTGCGTGTACTGTTGATCAAGGAATTGTTTTACATCGTGTAATAGGTCACTCCAAAATGGTAATACTGGAGGAGGCTGCTCACCTATCAAACATTGAGCAGCCAGAAGCCTTTAACAAGACGGTGCGTCAATTTATCGACTCCGTTGATGATGCTTTGTAACTTATTTTCATTATTTAGATTTACTAACAGCATTTATTAAAAAGAAGGCATCTTTATGACCGAACTATCCAATGCTCAGATTCAAGAGCTCCGCACAAAAGTATTAGGCGCAGCTGCCAAAGTTCCAGGCGCTTTAATTGGTCTCGGAATTTTATTTATCGTGCTTGGCATGATTGGCATTGCCGGCCAAACTTTGTTTTCTTTTATATCCGTTAATGTCTTAGGCATCTTTTTATTTGCTGGCGGCATATTGCAGGGTGCACATGCATTGAAGTCGCATGGCTGGAAAAGTGTTAGCGTGCAACTTATTTTGGCGGCACTCTATATTGCAGCAGCAATCTTCACCTGGGCTTTCCCAATTCCAGCTCTGGAAGCAATTACCTTGTGGCTTGCGGCAATCTTTTTTGTAACAGGTGCATTACGATTGATCTCAGCATTTCAGCATCGCCACTTCCGTGAATGGTTTTGGTTGGTTCTCTCTTCAGCAATTTCTATTTTGATGGGTGTGCTGATCATGAATGGCTATCCAGAGTCTAGTCTATGGCTGCCTGGCATGTTGATTGCGATTGAATTGTTGTTGCAGGGCTGGTCATTATTATTTATGGGCTTAGCAGCACGCTCATTGATTAAG
Source organism: Polynucleobacter sp. VK25 (assembly GCF_018687355.1). Lineage (NCBI taxonomy): Bacteria > Pseudomonadati > Pseudomonadota > Betaproteobacteria > Burkholderiales > Burkholderiaceae > Polynucleobacter > Polynucleobacter sp. VK25. The sequence goes on from NZ_CP061288.1 coordinate 329,349, forward strand.
TAACTAAGTAAATAATTCAGTTTGCAACAGCAAAATAAAGAGCGTTCATCATGACAATGAAAAAAACCGATCTCTATAAGAATTTAGCTTTGAAAACTGCGCAGGGAATGAAAAACGCTGCTAAGACTCCTAAGCTAGGGGCAGAAGAGAAAGCAAAGTCTAAAAAGGAAATGGCAAGCGCTAACCCCTTGCTGGCTTCTTTGATGGGCAAGACCAAATCGAAGTAAATCTTGAAGCAAGCGTCTCCGCTTTTTCTGATTGATATCCTCAAGGTCCTTGCGGCCTTGATGATTATTCTGCATCACCTCTCAAGCTATGGGCAAATTGCAGAGGATGCAAGGCTTGTCTTACCGAGACTGATGACTTGGCTCTTTGAGTACGGGCGTTATGCGGTGCAAATCTTTTTGGTCATGGCGGGTTATTTGGCTGCTCAGTCTTTGAGCCGTTATGCCAACATTAAATTTAGCGCAAACGGTTTGCTGAAACTCATTCTGAATCGTTATCTACGATTGTTTGCCCCTTATGCCGCGGCACTCATTTTTACGATTGCGTGTGCTTACATTGCACGCATCTGGGTCAATGATGAATTTGTTGGTCAATCAGAAACACTTTCCCAGTTTTTAGCGCACCTCTTTTTTATTCAAGGCATCTTAGGCTTAGATTCTATTTCTGCTGGCGCTTGGTATGTTGCAATTGATTGGCAGTTGTATTCAGTGCTGGCCATTCTATTTGTTTCTTTTCCCAGCTATAAGGCATTAATTTGGTTGGTAAGTATTTTCGCTGTCAGTTCTTTATTGTTCTTTAATCGTTCTGGCGAGTATGAAGCGTATTTTATTTACTTCATTGGTTCTTATGGATTGGGCGCCTTAGCGTATTTGGCTAGCGGCTTTCAAGATGTCGGTGTGAAGCGTTTAGCTAAGGCTGCATTAATTTTGATTGGACTGATTATTGCCGCCGCTTCGATTCAGCAAATTTGGCTTAGAAATTTTCTGGCATGGTTTGTAGCACTGGCATTGTTCTTGTGGGGCAATGCCGCTTATCCTGCTGGCATTAGGCAGAATGGATTGCTAAGAGCTATTGCCTGGGGAAGTCAGCGCTCATACTGCGCTTTCTTAATTCACTTCGCATTTATTCTGCTGGCAAACACGCTTTATATCGCCTTGGGCTTGCATACCCAGCAAAGCGGGGCAATAGCAATTGTATTGATGCTAGGTGTTGTGGTTTGCAGCATCTTGTCTGCAAATTATTTTTATCGTTGGATAGAAATTCCAGCGAACAAACTCAAGGTCTAACTCAAGACTCGGTTCAGAGACCCATATCTTTGAGAACGCGGAAGATTTCGCGATAGGCCTTAGGTGGTTTGTTTTGTTCTTTCTCACGACGCGCATTACGAATCAAAGTACGCATATTCTGAATATCCATATCGGGATATTGCTCAATCATTTTGGTAAATGCCTCATCATTCGCAATGAGTCTGTCACGATAGCTCTCCAGAAAGTGCAACTTTGCAGTCTCGGCTTTACTAACGCCCTGAATTGCGTCTAAGCGTTTCTGAATCGCATCTAGCTCTTCTTCATCTAAAAAGCGCATGAGCTTGCCAAGATATTGCTTATGACGACGGATTGCCTCAAAACTTTTAATCTTGTTTGTTTCTGCAATAGCAGTCTTGATCGCTTCATCGAGAGGAATCGTTTTTAGGGCGTCACTACTTAGGGCAGCCAAAACTTCCGCCAGTTTCTGGCGCTCAGTCATTTGGCGCTTTAATTCTGACTTGCTGGGCCCTTCATCGGCATCAACCAGTTTGGGGGTGCGATTCTTCTCATTAATATGCATGTAGCTATTTTAGACTGCTATTGAGGGTATCTACAGAGGTGACTAATGGGATGCCTAATTTGCAAGATTGGTAAATAATAGGCATTCGCAGCGGGAAACCCTCTAACCATTGAATAACGCTTTATTAGATGCAAACAACATGACCCAAGCAAACACTTACGACTACATCATTATTGGGGCAGGCAGTGCTGGCTGCATGTTGGCTAAGCGTTTAACTGAAAATCCCAACAAGAAGGTCTTGCTCATTGAGGCCGGCAAAAACGATAACTACATCTGGATTCATATTCCTGTTGGATATTTATATTGCATCGATAACCCAAGAGCAGATTGGCGCTTTAAAACAGCCGCTGAAAAAGGTTTAAATGGCCGTTCATTGCTATACCCCCGTGGCCGTGTTTTAGGTGGCTGCTCATCCATTAACGGCATGATTTATATGCGGGGCCAAGCAGGTGACTACGAGTCTTGGGTGCAGGCAACCGGTGACGAATCTTGGTCTTGGGAAAATGCACTGATGCGTTACAAGTCATTTGAGGATTACCACGGCGCCGCTAATCAATGGCATGGTAAAGGCGGAGAGTGGACTGTTTCAAAGCAGCGCTTACGTTGGCCCATCATGGATCGATTTAAAGAGGCTGCCGTGCAGGCTGGCATCCCAGCATCAGACGACTTTAACTGTGGCGATAATTTTGGTGTGGGATATTTTGATGTTAGCCAACGCGCAGGTTGGCGCTTAAATACTTCAAAAGCTTTTTTGAGGGATGCAGCCAAGCGCAGTAACCTCACGATATTGACTGAGGCAGTAGTGACTAAACTCAAAATTGATCCTGTTACTAAAAATTGTCTTGGGGTTGAGTATCTGAAGAATGGCATCGCTTCTGAAGCGCTCTGCGCTACTGAACAGGGCGGTGAAGTTTTATTAAGTGCTGGTGCTATTGGAAGCGTGCAAATATTAGAGCGCTCTGGCGTTGGCGCGGCTGCACATCTCAATCAATTAGATATTCCTGTGATTGCCAATCTCCCAGGGGTTGGTGAGAATCTACAAGACCATTTACAGCTTCGCATGGTTTACAAGGTTAATGGTATTAAGACTTTAAACACCAAAGCCAATACCCTCTGGGGCAAGATGATGATTGGCTTAGAGTATGTGCTGAAGCGCTCTGGTCCAATGTCGATGGCGCCATCACAGCTCGGCGCATTTGCATATAGTTCTCCAGAGCAAAGGCGTGCAAACGTGGAGTACCACGTGCAACCATTGTCATTAGAAAAGTTTGGTGAGGACTTGCATTCATTTAATGCATTTACTGCGAGCGTTTGTAATTTGCGTCCCACCTCACGAGGAAGCGTGCACATCAACTCAACAAATCCAGAAGCTCCGCCGGTGATTAGCCCAAACTATTTATCGACCGAGGAAGATCGCAAAGTGGCAGCAGAGTCATTACGCTTAACACGCAAGATTGTGGAGCAGGCCGCACTCGGACCTTTTGCCCCTGAAGAATATAAGCCTGGCATGCAGTATCAAACGGATGCTGAATTAGTTAAAGCTGCTGGTGATATTGGCACTACGATTTTTCACCCAGTTGGCACTTGCAAGATGGGTCGTGATGATGACCCAATGGCCGTGCTTGACTCCGAGTTGCGCGTGAGAGGCATTCATCATTTGCGTGTAGTGGATGCTTCAGCAATGCCAACAATCACCTCGGGTAATACCGCCGCTCCGACGATGATGATTGCGCAGCGTGTGGCAGAATTGCTGACGCGTGCCTAAGACCTCACAAAAGACTTACTCATTACCAGCGAGTCATTTACTGTTGGCGCTCGCCATTGTGGCAGTGTGGGGCACGAACTTTGTAGTGATTAAGTTATCGCTTAGTGCATTCCCACCATTCTTATTTGCCGCACTTCGCTACACCTTTGCGTTTCTGCCCTTAGCGCTCTTCCTGCCGATACCTAAAGTGTCTTGGGTCAATCTCTGTATTTATGGTTTAGCAGTGGGTGTCGGGCAGTTCGGTATTTTGTATTTTGCGATTGATGGCCGCATCTCTCCAGGCCTAGCTTCGCTGGTAATTCAGACGCAGGTATTTTTCACAATCGGCTTTGCGATGTTTTTTGCTAAAGAGCGTTTGCGCACTTACCAAACTTTGGCGGTATTGGTTGCCATGATCGGATTGGGAATTATTGCGCTGCACACTGACGCCAGCACTACCTTTCTTGGTTTGGCTTTAGTGGTGTTTACCGGTTTTTCTTGGGGGGTAGCCAATACTGTCAGTCGTAGGGCGGGCTCTATCAATATGCTGGCCTATGTAGTTTGGGCGAGCGTTTTTGCTATTCCTCCCTTATTTGGTATATCCCTTCTATTTGAAGGTGGCTGGGAACACATGAGTAGCTCAGTAAGCTCTGCGCCATTAGGGGCATGGGCTGGGGTCCTTTGGCAATCCTGGGGAAATACCCTTTTTGGCTATGCAGCTTGGGCCTGGCTGCTTTCTAAGCATCCAGCCGCGGTAGTGGCTCCAGCGCCATTGCTGGTGCCTATCTTTGGCATGGGGGCAGCGGCTTACTTCTTGGCTGAACCATTGCCTTTATGGAAGATTTTGGCGGCAAGTTTGGTGATTGTGGGGTTAGTAATCAATCTCTTTTGGCCCAATATTGAGCGCGCCCTAAAACAAAGACTTTCTTGAGCCCATGAGGCTAATGTAAAACCCTAATACAAGGCCCTTTTTTTGGCTTTGTATTAACAGTAAGATAACTGTTCGTTTGTGTTTTATCTATAAAAAAGTATTTATTCATTAGCAATTTTTAGTCATGGAGACTTTATGAACATTCGTCGTCACATTTTTGCAGTAGCAGCTACTGCAATGCTCTCTACCGGCGCTTACGCTGCCGATATTAAGCTTGGTGTTGCAGGTCCGTTTACTGGTGGATCATCCTCAATGGGTGTCAGTATGCGTGACGGTGTGCGTCTTGCTGCAAAAGAAATTAATGCTGCTGGCGGCATCAATGGCAACAAAATCGTATTGGTTGAGCGCGATGATGAGGCTAAAAATGAACGTGGCGTTCAAATTGCACAAGAGTTGATCAATAACGAAAAAGTAGTTGCTACTCTTGGCTACATCAACACTGGTGTTGCATTGGCTTCACAACGTTTTTATCAAGACGCCAAGATTCCAGTAATGAATAACGTTGCTACTGGTTCTATTTTGACCAAGCAATTCCCTAACGCACCAGAGAACTACGTTTTCCGTAATGCTGCCCCTGATAATATTCAAGCACCATTGATTGCTAAAGAGGCCGTTGAAAAGCGTGGCCTGAAGAAAGTAGCGATTTTGGCTGACTCTACAAACTATGGTCAGTTGGGTCGTGAGGACTTGGAAAAAGCCTTGAAGACATATGGCGTAACTCCAGTTGCAACTGAAAAGTTCAACATTGGTGACGTAGATATGACTTCACAATTGCTCAAAGCAAAAAATGCTGGTGCTGATGTAATTTTGACTTACGCAATTGGACCTGAGTTGGCGCAAATTGCTAACGGTATGGCTAAGTTGGGTTGGAAAAAACCAATGATCGGTAGCTGGACATTGTCTATGGCTAGCTTTATTGATACAGCAGGTAAGAATGGTGACGGCGCAACTATGCCACAAACCTATATTCAATCTCCTTCTACAACTGCTAAACGCAAAGCATTCCAAGATGCTTACGTAAAAGAGTTCAAACCAAAAAATAACAACATCGCTTCCCCAGTTTCTGCTGCCCAAGGTTACGACTCTGTATACCTCTTGGCTGCAGCGATCAAGCAAGCAAACAGCACTGAAGGACCAAAGATTGTTGCAGCTTTGCAAGATCTGAAGACTCCTGTTGAAGGTGTTGTGATTACTTACAACAAACCATTCTCTGCAACTGATCACGACGCTATCAAGACAAAAGACGTAGTGATGGGCGTAGTTGAAAATGGTCGTGTTGAATTCTTGAATGCTGAGGACGCTAAACCCAAGAAGAAGTAATTTAAGTAATTAGCAGGCAATTTATCTTTTATTTTGCACTGCAGCATTTTGTAAGGTAGAGCGCCGCCCAAAAGGCGGCGTTTTGCTTACAATGTTGGATTCGTTAATAAAACAGTTTTAAGAATATTTAGGCCAATAACATGGACATGTTTGCACAAATTCTCTCGAGCGGTATAGCGGTGGGGATGATCTACGCGGTCATCGCCTTCGGGTTCCAGCTCACTTTTGCCACATCGGGCACCTTGAACTTCGGTCAGGGTGAGGCCTTGATGCTGGGTGCTCTGGTAGGTTTAACCTGCGTTGACACATTTGGTATGAACTATTGGGTAATGATCCCTGTGGTTTGCTTGTTCGGAATGATTCAGGGTGGCTTTGTTGAGCTCATCGGTGTTCGTCCGGCAATCAAAATTAAGTCTGAGTTTGGTTGGATTATGTCCACCATTGCACTCGGCATTATTTTCAAGAACGTTGCTGAAAATATCTGGGGTCGCGATGCATTGCCATTCCCATCACCATTGCCAATGGAGCCAATGAATTTCTTGGGCGCAAATATTCTCCCAATGGAAATCTTGGTGGTAGTTGGTGCATTGGTCATGATGTTGTTGGTCGAGTTTTTTAACCGTAAAACAATTTACGGTAAAGCAGTGGTTGCTACAGCAAACGACCGTGATGCAGCTGGCTTGATGGGTATCAACACCAGCGTAGTCATTACATTCTCTTATGCACTTTCTTCCTTAACAGCAGCGTTCGCAGGTGTTTTGATTGCTCCGCTGACCTTGACTGGCGCCACGATGGGCGGCGCGCTAGGTTTGAAGGCTTTCGCTGTGGCGATTATTGGCGGCTTGTCTAGCGGTCTCGGAATTATTGTTGGTGGTTTGATTCTGGGTATTGTTGAGACAGCAACTGGTTTCTATATTTCAACTGGTTACAAAGATGTTCCAGGCTTGATTTTGTTATTGCTCGTGTTGGCATACAAACCATCTGGTCTCTTCGGCAAATCTGCGATTAAGAAAGTTTAATGATGAAATTGAAGTCTCTATTACCTCTATTAATTGCGATTGGGGCACTCTTTGCTCTGCCGTTATTTATTCATAACCCTTATTACATTCACTTAGTTGAAACTATTCTGATCTACACCATCTTGTTATTTGGTTTAGACATTGTTGTTGGATATGTAGGTCAGGTTTCTTTAGGTCATGCAGCACTCTTTGGCATCGGCTCATACACTGCTGGTGTTCTGTACTTCCATTTTGGTTGGACTATTTGGGGAACTCTCCCTGCATCAATCGTAGTTACAGCAATCTTCGGTGGCATCTTGGCTTTGCCGGCGCTGAAGGTAATCGGACCATACTTAGCGATGGTGACTTTGGCATTCGGTACGATTGCACAGATTCTGATTAATGAGATGACTTGGATGACTGAAGGCCCATTGGGCATCAAGATTCCAAAGCCTGAACTCATGGGCGTGCCAATGACTAAGGCTGAGTACTTCTGGATGGTTGGAATCATCTTGATTCTCTCCATGATCGTGGTCGATCGCTTTGTTAAATCACAAATTGGCCGTGCTTTTGAAGCATTGCGTGATAGTCCAATTGCCTGTGACTGTATGGGTGTATCCGTTTACCGCTTTAAGGTAATCGCATTTGTGATTAGCGCTGGTTTTGCTGGCTTAGCTGGTTGCTTATATGCGTATTCCGAGCAATATATTTCTCCAAACACTTATAACAACGAATTAGCTGTTCTGTTCTTGCTTGGCATCATTATGGGTGGACGCAAGTCACGCTTAGGGGCGGTGATCGGTGCGGCAATTATTGTGTTGCTGCCTAAACTCCTGGACGATATCAACTTGTTCCGTATCGTTGCTTCGATTATTGCAATCGTTGTAGTGGTGGGTGCTGGTATGGCCTTGTCTAAGAAGGTTACTACTCCACGCCGTGTTGCAGTACCTATTGCCGGTGTGGTTGGTTTAGCTGCATTCTCATTCTGGTTAAATACTATTTCTGACTGGCGCCTGAGTATTTTCGGCTTCATGATTTTGTTGGTTGTGTATTACTTGCAAAACGGTATTGTTGGTTTTGCGAAGAGCTTCTACCAGTCTATTGCTGGCAAAGCAAAAACCACGCGTGGTGGTGATGCTGAAGTGGTGGATGAGTCCGTTAGCTTCATCAGCACTGTAGCCAATCAAAATACAGGTGCAGAACTCCTTAAAGTAGATTCCATCTTGATGCAGTTTGGTGGCTTGAAGGCTTTGAACAATGTTGATCTCAGCATCAAGCGCGGCACTATTCATGGTTTGATCGGCCCTAACGGTTCCGGTAAGAGCACGATGATGAACGTGTTGACTGGTATTTACACACCTACCGCTGGTAATGTCTTGTACGCAGGTGAAAGTGTTGTTGGTAAGACTTCTTCTGACATCGCCTTGTCTGGTATTGCACGTACCTTCCAAAACGTTCAGCTCTTCGGTGAAATGACTGCTATCCAAAATATTTTGGTTGGCTTGCATCACACCTTCAAATCCAACATGGTTGAAGTTGCATTGCATCTGCCACGTTATAAGAAAGAAGAAACTGAAGCCCATGCTCGTGCAATGGCCTTGCTCAAGTTCGTTGGCCTAGATGATTTGGCGAACGAAGAAGCACGTAACTTGCCATATGGTAAGCAGCGTTTGCTCGAAATCGCTCGTGCCTTGGCATTAGATCCTGAGTTGCTCTTGTTAGATGAGCCAGCTGCAGGTTTGACAGCCCCGGATATTAAAGAACTCTTGCGCATTATCCGTAAGATCCGCGATAGCGGTATTACCTTCATCCTGATTGAGCATCACATGGATGTGGTGATGTCAGTTTGCGATACCGTTTCTGTATTGGACTTCGGTCAGAAGATTGCAGAAGGTAAACCAGCTGAAGTTCAGGCAGACGAGAAGGTGATTCATGCCTACTTGGGTACTTAATCACTAGAACATATTGAATCGGTAAATACCATGTTATCTATTAAGAATCTTGAAGCAGGCTACGGCAAAGTTAAAGTCCTCCACGGCATCAATATTGATGTTCCTAAAGGACAGGTTATTACTTTGATTGGCTCAAACGGTGCTGGCAAAACCACCACCATGCGCGCTATTACAGGCATGATTAAACCAACGGCTGGTGAAGTGACATTAGGCGGCGAAAAAATTGACGGTTACGACTCTCATAAAATCGCACGCTTAGGTTTGGCTCACAGCCCTGAAGGCCGTCGCGTGTTTACGACAATGTCTGTAACTGACAATTTATTGCTTGGCGCATTTCCACGCTTTACCGGCAGCCGCCCAAAGGGCGATATTAAGAGCGACCTTGAGAAGTCTCTCGAAATGTTCCCACGTCTCAAAGAGCGTCGCAATCAATTAGCCGGCACTCTGTCTGGTGGTGAGCAACAGATGTTGGCGATGGCTCGTGCCGTAATGTTGAACCCAGAGATTATTCTCTTGGATGAGCCATCCATGGGTCTTGCGCCAATCTTGGTTGAGGAAGTGTTTAAGATCATTGCTAATCTCAAGTCACAGGGTGTGACGATGTTGTTGGTTGAGCAGTTTGCTGCCGCAGCCTTGAACGTCGCTGATTATGGCTATGTTCTTGAGAACGGTAAGATCGCCACTCATGGCCCAGCTGCAAAACTCAAGGATGACCCGGCTGTGAAAGCAGCTTACTTGGGTGGTGCTGGTGGTCACTAAGTAGTTATCTAAACTACGAGCTACAAAAAGCCCTTAGTAATAAGGGCTTTTTCTTTTTGCGCTAACTTAGTTTGAGATCAGTTTAATAGCCTCACGTATCAAGAGCGCTCGGTATCCCATATACATGGCTACTAAAGTAAAGCCAAATAAAAAGAGCTTAGGAATAAGTGCGCCCTCAATGACTAGTTCGCTATTAAGCAAACCTAGTGCTACCGCAAGAAAGAAGAGGGCACCTAAGGCCAGCACGATCCAATTCTCATTGCTGCTGACCTGTTGCGTTTGGTTGCTATAAGCAAGAACCTGAAGGGTTCCATCTTTTGGGTATCCCGATACGATCACCTGATCACCTTCGGCAATTTGCATTGGTGCTGAAAACTTAGCCTCGATTGCCTTATCACCCAAGTTAAATTTGGAGATAAAGAAGCGCTGGTAATAGACTGAGGAATGATCGTGGGTAGGCTTCTCGGGATTGACGTATTCGAGTAGCTCATGATTGAGATTGCTGACCGTACCGGAGATGGCGCTGACTGAGTTGGATAGAAAGACTCTAGATTTAGATGTGGACATCAGTAGGGCCCCTAAGAGGCTGAATACAAGAATATAAATAATAGATGCCAATGGCTTTCTCATAGACTATTAAGCCCTTTAAGAATGAGGCTGACAGCCACGACAAACGTCAACACAGCAAAAATTTGTTGCAATCTTGGACCGCTGAGCTCTTTGCCAAATGCTCTACCAATTAGCAGGCCAATTAAAGCGCCTAGTGAAAAAGGCGCTGCAAGAGTCAAATCCAGATTGCCAGAGATTCCTGAAAATATAACGCCGCCGCTAGAGATGATTGCTAGTACTCCTAGTGAGGTAGCAACAATCGACTTAACGGGCAAATCTGTGTAGCGTTTTAATGCAGGAACAATGACGAATCCTCCGCCAACCCCAAGTAAGCCAGAAAGAAATCCTGCCAACCCGCCGGATAACATGAGTGCTCTTGCACATGGAATATTCCATGCTAGCTTTCCCCTGGAAGTATCTAATAAGCATGGCGGCGGAGGCTTGCCCTCAAAATCAGATATGCCGTGAATTTCTTTGTAAGCCTGTCGATATAGGCGAATAGAAACGTAGAACAGTGTGCAGCTAAAAAGAATTAATAGGGGAGCATTGGGAATGCGTTGTGATGCCCATAATCCTATTGGAGAAAGTATCAAACCAAATATTGCCATGAATCCCGCAGCTTTATAGCGAAGAATCTTATTTTTTAAACCTAATAGGGCGCCAACTCCTGCAGAGAGCGCAATTGCAGAAAGGGAGATAGGGGCTGCTTCAGCTACTGGCAAATGCAAGATGAATACCAGTAAAGGAACGGACAGGATTCCGCCGCCAGCACCAGTCAGACCCATTAATAAGCCCACAATAAGGCCCAAGCAGGGGCTGATGAGAATTGAGTAGTCCATTGCAATTAATTTTATATTAAGATAATATATAAATAAATATATTAATGACTCTTTTCGAGTGTAATTGCAATATTGTTAGGAAAGATTGCCATGAAATCACTCATTCAAGCCAATGTTGAGGCCTTTTTTGATCCAGAAACTTGGACTTTTACCTACGTTGTTTATGCTGGAAAGCAAAGCCAATGCGTAGTAATTGATTCGGTCATGAACTATGACCCTAAATCAGGTCGCATCTCTACAAAATCTGCTGATGAGGTTATTGGCTTTATACAAAGTGAACAACTGCAGCTAACTTGGGTTTTAGAAACCCATGCTCATGCAGATCATCTAACAGCAGCGCCCTATATCCAAAGTAAGCTGGGCGGTAAGATTGTTATTGGAGATCACATTACTAGCGTTCAGAACGTTTTTAAGGGTGTCTTCAATTTGGATGATCAATTTGCGATTGATGGATCTCAATTTGATTATTTATTGCAAGACGGTGAATCCCTTCAATTTGGAGATCTCACCTTAAAAGCGCTTTATGTTCCAGGACATACTCCTGCTTGTATGGCTTATGAAATCGGCGATGCCTTATTTGTTGGGGATACTTTATTTATGCCTGATGTTGGTACAGCGCGTTGCGACTTTCCAGGAGGCAGTGCTCAAGATTTGTATAGGTCTATTCAGAAAGTATTGGCTTATCCTGATGAGACTAGGCTGTATATGTGCCATGATTACCCGCCTACTGATCGTGCCGCAGCCTACTGCACAACAGTTGGCGAGGAAAAGAAGTCCAATATTCATGTGCATACAGGTATTAGCGAAGAACAATTTGTGCAAATGCGCAATAAACGTGACGCTACCTTAGATATGCCCAATCTCATACTACCGTCTATTCAGGTCAATATCCGTGCTGGCTACCTGCCCACACCTGAGGTCAATGGTAAGACCTATTTGAAAATCCCCGTAAATATTCTTTGATATGACTATTACAAAATCTGAACTGAAAAAAATGCAGGCATCAGCAGCCGATGCCTGCAAGTTAATGAAGGTCTTATCAAATAGCGACCGAATGATGTTGTTATGTGAAATTGGCCAAGGTGAAAAATGTGTTAGTGAGCTGGAGGATGCGTTAGATTTACATCAGCCCACTTTATCTCAGCAATTAACAGTCCTGCGCAAAGAAAAGTTAGTAAAGACACGTAGAGCAGGTAAGCAAATTTACTATTCCCTGGCTAGTGAGGTTGCTGTGGCTGTAATGAGTCTGCTTTACAAATACTATTGCAAAAGGTAGCGGTTCAAATAGCGGTATTTAAGAAATTATTAATTAAAAGGAGTTCAATATGAAATGCAATGTCGGCGGTATTGATCGGATTCTCAGGATTGCAATAGGCACACTATTAGTTGGCCTAGCTGCAAATGGGGTAGTAGGTTGGTGGGGCTGGCTTGGTGTCATTCCACTTGCAACAGGCTTATTCCGTTTTTGCCCCGCTTATCCATTGCTAGGCATTAGTTCATGCGGGAATTCGTCTAGTAAAGACTCATGCTGTAAGTAATTTTTTGAACATTATTGGAATCCACGTATGAATATGACCCATTACATGCAGTTGTTAGCTGAGAATCAGCCGTGGAATTTGATGATTTTCATGGCGATTCCCATTGTGCTTGCTGAAACTTTAGCTATTACTGAACTCTATATTTTATTTACCAGAAGGTTTCATGGTTTCGTCTGGAGTTTGAACCGCTTTGCTGGCGCAGCTGTTGGGATTTACTTTATTGGCGTTATTGGCTATCTCTTAATGACTGCAGTAATTCCAATTACTCAAGCGGGAGAGTGGAGAACGGTAATCGATATAGTGGCAGTTGGATCTTATTTGACTGGTGGATTACCGTTGATTTGGATTGCCTTGCAGGAAATGGGCTTTGTAAACAAGAAATTAAACCAAGAGGGTAAGTTAAAGATCCATGCAATCTGCGTTGCGCTCTTCTTAGTCTTTGGCCACGTTGCTATGATTAGTGGAATGCTTGATCCTGGCTTGCTTGGCTATCAGGGTGCAGCCCACTCAGTGGATGCACCAATGCCTTCCCCTCACTCACATTGATGAGGCGTTCTGGTGCTGCGAAGTTTTGAAAAAGCATGCAATATAAAAACAATAAAAAAGAGTAGACCCACTATCCAGTGGGTATCTATTACTCCGTCTCGTATCTCCTCGGGTCCGTAATACAGTAAAGAGCCAGATGTAAGCAGTACAGCAAGAAAACCAAGCTGACTAAAACCGCTCCACCATTGCTTCTTTGATTTAAACCCAGCCTTTAGGTGAAAGGGTAGTACTGAGCCAATAGCTAAGGTCGCTAGCATTGCTGCTATTCCATGAGCCGCCAGGATGCTATGGGCACCAAGAGTGGAGCGCTGAATATGAAATTGATGGCCCAGTAGATATACAAGGCCGGTAATAGAGCAAGTCATCATGCCGCAGATGACAAATGTTCTTTGCCATCCGGGCATTTTCCCAAGGCGACTCATGCTGCAATCCTCAGCGCCTGAGCGGAGAAGCGCTCAAAGCATGGGTGATTCTCATTATTGGATAAAGCTAAGACTTTTGTAAGTGCATCTGCATAAACACACTCTTTAGCAAGGATGGAAAACGAGCCTGAAACCTCTACATGCACATCAAGCGGATGATGGGCCAAGGGATTGATGAGATAACTTTTCTGCTGATCTCTTTTTGCAAAGTAAAGGCTGCTTGTCGCAATGGCACCATTTTCCAAGGAGCCAATTTCAATCAACTCTTCAGGTATCTCGGGATTGCGAATTTGAATTGGGAAAGTGGTGTTACCAAATACACGCAGGTCGCCACCTGCATTGACGGAGCCTGAGATAACGCCTTCTGATGCCAGGACTCTGACCGCCATATCTACCGCAAACCCTTTAGCAATGCCACCAAAATCCAAGCAGACTGGCCGGGAGGACTTAATGAGATCAGGCGCCAAGAAATGGATATCTTCAATACCGCCAAGCTCATGATTGGAAAAAGTGATGTGACGAGGCAGTAGACCTGCGGCAACTAGACGATGTCCAATGCCGCAATCAAATAGACCATTGGATTCAAAATGAATCTCCTTTGCGATTTGAATGACTCGTGCAGTCCATGGATGAATTTCTACTGCCTCTGAGTGAGCCCGTTGATTAATCTGGCTCAGCTCACTTTCGGGGTTATGAAATCCCATAAGGTCATGAACATTTTGAATGGCTGCAAAAGCGTTTTCAATAGCTGCATGCCCCTCGTCTTGATCCATAGAGATCTCAACAAAGGTTCCAAGAAGGGGTTTGCAGCGAATCATTTTGTTTTGGCTGCTTGTGTTGGCACGAATGCTGGCGCAGTATTTTTTAGAGCCAACTCATGGAGAACAGCAACCCGCTTCACTCCATCGGTGAGATGCTTACAAGATAGTGTGGCACCCCCAATGTTTTGAATATCTTGATTCAGTTTTATAGGGTCATTTACGGTCTTGCCTACAAATTGTTTACGCCATTGCGCTTCTGCTACTTCATAGCCATAAGACTCAACGTATTCCAAAATTTCAATGCCTGCGATACTGCCATTGGGGTTAATGGCAACAGCATAGGTAATCATTTCATGCTTGCCAACAACCTCATCGATCACCAACCAGCTTCCATCAGTCGACTTCCATATTCGATCGCCCTGAAAGGGGTGGCGAATGCTAGACGCAGTACGCATCTTATCTTGCAGATCATCGGTAATGATGATGGGATTTTTTGTTAGCGTCTTATTAGGAAAGAGTATTTTCTGGGCTTGCTCTGCAGAAACATATATTTTTGCATGAGCAATGATTGGCGCACTAATCATTGCTAGGCCAATAAGGGCTAAGGGGTTAGGTTTCCAGATCATGGTTTTAATTTATGCAGTCAGCAATTCATTAGCTTCATTACAAAGGGTTTCGATATCGGGGTTGATGCCTTTAAGGTTGGAGAGTGCTTCAAACATCATCAGCGCTCTCTCCTTGGCTGTTTGGCATTGCGTGGCTTGAAACTTTAATAAGTGAGTTAGGGCCGCAACTAATAAATTCTGAGTTTCCATAAGTGCTTTCTTTTAATTGAGGGGGAAGCCAACTTTGACGATGAATTCATTTACTGAATGACTATCCCAAACACGGGCGTTGGAGCATTCAGCTGTGCCGTCGCCCATGCAGGTGTTACCTTTTAATTGATAACGCCAAGCCCCAGTGATCCACCAGTCTTTGGCTGCGTAGTGCATATTGGGGCCAACAAAGGTGGCTTTTTGTACTTGGTTTTGTAGGTTGTAACTTGAGTAATCATTATGGAAACGCGCTTCTACACCGGCAGACCATTTAGGCGCAAATCGATAGCTAGCGCCCACCAAGAAATCCAACATTGATTCAGGCACATTTCCGTTGCCAACGAATTTCAATTGCTCGTTTGCAACTACTACGTTGCCAGCGACAATTAAACGATCATCAATAAAGTTTGATTGCAATAACAGTCTTGCTTCAATTTCATTTTTATTGCGACCAAGTGTAGGTTCGAGATAAAGACCAACTCCTACGGGTGAAGTGACCGGATTGGTGATGCGATAAATTGCCTCTAGAGATCCACCTTCAATGCCGCTTTTTCGATATGGTGTCGCTGGATTGTGGCTTTCGGGAACTGGCTGGCCGCCTGTGCAGGTAGGTGCATCACCACAGGCTTCCGGATTGGTGTAATTTTGGTTAGCGTTTACGTAATACGAGTTCAGGTAACCGGCAATTTGTAAATCGTTGCTAAGACCGTATTCAAGTTCCGTTCTAGAAAGCCAGGCATTGTATGAGCCACTAGCCTGCTGTTTATTGAGCTGTAGGCGCTGCTCAAATTCCAGCTTGCCCTTAGGTTGTAAATCTAGGGTATATATCCACCCAAATGCCCCTTCACCAGCGTGAGCAAACGAGCAATGAAGGGTAGCTACTAATAAAAGGCTAAAGGCTAGAAGTCTATTAACGGTCAATTTCATGGTCCCTTAAGGTTGGTGGTTATGAATCTAAATGAGAATGGTTCTCAATATACCATCAAATGAGAATGATTCTCAACTAAGAAAATAACCATCACCCTAAAAATGGCGAAATCTATAAGCCTTTCCTTTTTTGCTTGTAAGATTTCTCCAAATGAACGCAGAGTCCTTGGAAAAACTGGTTTTGATGAAGATGCCCTTTGGTAAATATGCGGGGCGTGCATTGGCTGATTTGCCGGGGAATTATTTGGCGTGGTTTGCTCGAGAAGGTTTTCCGAAGAGTGAGCTTGGTCAGTTGCTAGAGTTGATGCACACGCTAGATCACAATGGTTTGCGTGGACTGTTGGCGCCCATACAGCGCGCGCATGGGCTGCAGGCTAAATCCAAATTACTTTGAACGAACAATCAGAGTGACGCGATTCCGTTCATAAGTCACGGTTGCAGAGTCAGGTGGGCTGCTTTGCAGCAGACTGGCTTGTAGATTAGTTTGCGATTCAATTTGAGCGGCAATCTGTTTTGCTAAATTCCCATTGCGGTCATATTGAATCTGAATGCTCGCAATCTTGCCTGTCTTGATGTTCTCAATGACGCCATTCAGTTTGCTAGATGAGTATTCATCAAAAAATACGGGGTACCAACCACCAAGTAATGGCTTCTGGGCCTTTGATTTCATGGGCTCTGTCGCTGCAAGAGGCGGCTGATTGCTATTACCATCAAGCGGCAAATGAAAATCAATCCCCGTTTTTTGCACCAATTCTTGATAAGAAATTGGCGGACTCATCATCGCATCGTTAGTATTTTCAACCCAGTAAGCCCAGGCAGTATTTTTGCTGGGGTCGTAGACTAACTTATAGATGTAACCTGGAATCGTCACACGACTTCGACCAATGCTGCCAATATTTCCAGTTGAGCCCGTAAAAACATAAACGTCGCCAAAAGCTCTTTTGACGTAGGCTCTGGTAGGCTCCTCAACATTTTTAGCCCAGATACCCTGATTATTCTGCCTAGCCTGGGGCATCATATTTGCCAGCGAGAATGATTGAGCCATGGCGCGTTCATTACTCATATCCCCGGCTGGAGCATTGTGCCCACGGTCGTAGCCGCTGCCACGGTAGTCTGCCAGAAGGGAGCGCTCTGCAAACGGCAGTCTGGCTTCTTCATAAAACTGATTGCTTCTGCGTGGATGCGGGGAAGAAAACTGCTCTTTGTTGAGTCTCTCGACTGTATAGATGGGCTTCTTATCTTGAGGGGAGTAGTAGATGGCAAAGCTATCAAAGCAGAGATCACGTCCGGCTTGAGGGGTTGTTGGTATTTGCTGAGCTGGGAAAAGGTCCTTGCAGTCCTCAAAAGCGGCAAGCGCATTGAATGAGGTGGAAATTGCTACGAAGGCAATAAGGTTACGCAGGAATTTCATGGAATCTAAGTGTAAGAGTTCTCTTTCGAATATTTCCATCTTTTTATCTTGAGCTAGCTCCAGAGCTAACAAGAATCAGAGGTTTCTTGATGTTTTTCTGGGTGCAGAAATCTATTTTTCAGCTTAGACCCCTTGTCAAATAGTGCATCGCATTAACTTTCTGCGTGCTACTACCCCTAGAAAATAAGAGACGCTAAAGCACTAGATGTATGATTTTTGGTGCTTAATTTTTGGGCGAAAACGTAAAAAAGTCCATTTTTGGTCAATTTTTTATAGAGTGAAATTAGTGCCTCCTAACTTATATAAGTCACTGATTTAATTGATTTATATATCATTTTGAAGGTAGATCTACGGGATCTCCCGGATTTCTAGATCAATAAGTTATGGTTTTGATATTCCTTATTCTTGACTTGATATAAGAATCTTCTTAGGATGACCCATGTTTTTAAGATATTGCAATGCAACATAAAACGGCAGTCTAGTTTTTTGAGGTCTTGCAAACAATGAATGAGTAAATGTTTATCTAACAATTTGAGCGACATGCAGATTACGCAGCCAACACTGTTGACTGCCAAAGAGCTGCTAGCGCACGCCATGGCTCCAGTCTATCGAGTCATTAATGGCTTACTTGTTGTTACTGTATTTATGGTGGTTGGTCTTTGGCTCTCGGGCAACGGTACAAACGCTGGTGCTTTTGATCTAGCCCGTGTCCTGGTTCCGGATGAAGCGCGCCATATGGTTTGGAGCAATGGTTTTGGGATGCTCAATCAATACAAGGATTCCAATGAAGTGTCAGCGGCTCAAGTTGCTGATACAGAAATTGCTGCAGTGATCTACAGCAAATCTAAGGCTCCAGCGACTACTGGTTTGGCAAGTGCTAAACAACAAACGGTTGCCTTGCTAATGCCTTCGGTAGCGCAAATGCAGGTGAAGTCGATTTCCCATTTGTCTGACCGCATTCCAAGCTCGAAGATTGATCCTCTGGCTTTGGATAGTAATTTGATGGGCTCGCTACAGAATCAACGCGCTGTAGCAGACTTCTTTGAAAAGAAATACAGCCTCGATCGCGCCAAGATTGAAGAATACGTTTCCAATACCATCTTGATTGCGAAAGAAGTCAATATTGATCCAGTACTTTTATTGGCGGTGATTTCAGTAGAGTCCAACTTCAATCCAAACACTAAGAGTCATGCTGGCGCCGAAGGTTTGATGCAAGTAATGACTTCTGTGCATAAAGATAAGTACGCAATTTTTGGTGGCACTTCTGAGGCTGCAAAGCCCGAGGTGAATATCCGTGTTGGCGCTTATATCCTCAAATACCTGATAGCTACCGCAGGCTCATTGCGCAATGGTCTTAAGTATTACGTTGGCGCTGCGAATGCTGAAGATGATGGTGGTTACGCTGATAAGGTGATGGCAGAAAGAAATCGTTTGATTGGTTTGTGTCAAAACCGTTCGCCTAATCGACTGACTCTGAACGGTAAGGACTTGCGTTCTTAAGCGTAGTGATCGGCGCTTGATTAAGGAATTGAAAAAGCCACCCTAGGGTGGCTTTTGCTTTACTACCTTATTTGGTGTTATTAGTTAACACCATGTAACTCCACATCAAACACCAGAGTAGCGTTCGGAGGAATCACGCCACCCGCACCGCGAGGACCATAACCCATCTCAGAAGGGATAATGAGAGTACGTTTGCCACCAATTTTCATGCCAGCAACGCCTTCATCCCAGCCCTTAATCACATGTCCAGCGCCCAAAGGGAAGCTAAAGAGTTGACCGCGATCTAATGAGCTATCAAACTTTTGACCCTTATGATCAGCAGCCTTCTCATCAAAGAGCCAGCCGGTGTAATGTACGTCTACATGATTTCCTTTTGTGGCTTCTTTTCCCTCGCCAACAACGGTATCGATTTTTTTGAGTTCACTCATGATGTTTTCCTATTTCACGCAAATTGATGGGCTAGTATATTCTGAGCTCTATAAATTGACAGCAAGCCAACTTTAACGAATACGTATGAAAAATTATTGGGCAAATTCCGCCTACAGCACCCTAGCAATCAGTCCAGACCGTCAGTTATTGGTGACGGATGACTTTTTGCGGACCTATATGGCTAGGCCAGAGCTCGCGCTAGTACCCGAATCTTGTTCAAATGAGCGAGCCTTGCACCAGCGCCTGACTGATAACCCTCGTGATGAAGTGTCTGAGGCTGAAATCGCCGCAATGGCTGACCTGGATATTCAGGAGAACTATCGTGTTTGGTTGCGCTATCGGGCGCGTCTACTTTCAGCCAGCTCCCTAGAGAGCTTTTATATGAGCCTATTTAAAGGCGAGGGCGTCGATGTTCCGCCTTTATTTATTTCTCTACTGGCCCAAATTTTTATCAGACATATTTTGGGTGATGAGGCTCAACCATTAGAGGTTCGCATGGGTGAGATCTTCTTCAGAACCCAAAAAATTACGGTCATTGAAGATGGCATTGTGATGGCAGCCGACGAGGAAGTGGTAGCTCGGAATGCGCAAGCAGGTGATACCGGCAACATTATGGATTTACTCAAAGGGAAGTCGATGAGTATGCGCTCGGCGGATCTAGATGTGATTCATGAAGACAATGCTGATGAGTATTGGCTACGCAATGAAGATTTTGATTTGGCGGTTCAACTCAACTTCGGACATGAGCCCATCAATCACTTTTGTCGTGTCTTAGAGAAATGGATCAAGCATTTTTTGGGTGTTGCCGTACGCATTACACCGATGCAGCAAATTACTGATCCCAAATGGTCGTGGCATGTTGGTTTGGATGCGGCTGCTACAGAGATACTCAATAAGCTTTACAACAAAGAGTTGGTTGAAGCCGACGAGTTGCAGAAAGTGATTTGCTTATTCCGCTTGGACTTTATTGATGAGTCCGCTGTAGCCAAGACTCAGGCAGGGAAGCCGGTATATATGGCTATTGCTATGAACGATCAACAGCAGTTAAAGCTAAAACCCCAGAATCTATTGTTCAACTTGCCGCTTGCAAAAACCTCTTAAGCTGGCGTTAGTGACTTTTTACGCTGCTTCGCAAGCCAGAAGATTGCTAGGCCGGTAATGATCACTGGGGTAAGAGATCCCCAATTTAAAATGCTCCAGCCATGAGAGGTAATGAGTGCGCCCGATCCAAAAGAGGTGAAGGCCATAGTGCCAAAGACAAAGAAGTTAATGGCTGCCTGCGCCTTATCGCGTTCATTGGGTTGATAAGCGGTCATTGCCAAAGAGGTGGCGCCGGTAAATAAAAAATTCCAGCCGACGCCCAGTAAAAATAAAGCGATGAAGAATTGATGAAGATCGGTTCCAGTCAGGGCAATGGCAATGCAGATACAGTTAAGAGCAACACCAGTGCCCATAATCTTTAATACTCCAAATCTCTGGATGAGCGATCCTGTAAAAAATCCAGGGGCAAACATACCAATGACATGCCATTCCAAAACTAAGGCGGTATCAGAAAATGGCAACCCACAGATTTGCATCGCTAAAGGCGTAGCAGCCATCAGCAGGTTCATAACGCCATAGCCCAATGCGGCGCCAATGATGGCGACCATGAAAGCAGGTTGCTGGAGGATGACTTTTAGGGGGCGCCCATCAGTCAGTGCATGCTGGGTCTTCAATTCTTGAGGGAAGTGAATGAACTGCATGACAAAGATACCAATGAAGCCAGCGATTGATAAAGTCAGATAGGCACCAAGAAATGCAGTGTCAAATAGATCTCTAGTCCAGGATGCGAGATTGGGCCCAATGACTGCCCCAAGGATACCGCCGGCTAAGACCCAGGAGACAGCTTTATCCCGTTGACTGATATCTGTCAGTTCTGCAGCGGCAAAGCGGTAAAGCTGGCCATTGGCACTGTAATAACCGGCAATAAAGGTGCCTAAGATTAAAAGCCAGAAGTTCTTGCTTACGGCAGCGTACGCACAGAGCAGTGCGGACAACATGGCCACTAATAGGCCTAGCTGAAAAGAGATCTTGCGCCCAAAATAGTTTTGGGACTTAGCCACAATAGAAGTGGAAAAGGCTCCCCCAACAACGTAACCCATGACAGGTAGGGTGGCCATCCAGCTGACTGGCGCTAGACTAAGACCTACCAAACCATTAATGGCGATAAAAGTGACGTTATTGGTGAGAAATAGCCCCTGACAAATGATCAGCAGCACCAGGTTTTTATTGAGTAAGGGGTGGTTGCTGGTCATGGCTTGCAGTTTACGGTGAATTTATAGCCTCTGCTGTCTTGGTGGATTCCCTTAAATTGCCCCATATCGGGGGTTTTCAGGTGCAAAACCGCCATTTATACCAAGTGCGATGATTTAAAATGGATCTCTCGCCTCATTGGCAATAGGTGCGCTAAAAGCGACTTGCTCGGTGTGGATTTGAGGGCGACAGGGTAAAAACCTGACTCTGTAATTTTTTCAATATTGAGGAAACATTCATGGCTTCAGAGAAATCAAAGATTATTTATACGCTGACAGATGAGGCGCCGCTTTTGGCGACTTGTGCATTTCTGCCAATTATTCGTACTTTTACGGCACCTGCTGGCGTAGAGATTGTGACGAGTGACATTTCTGTTGCCGCTCGTATCTTGGCTGAGTTTTCTGATTGCCTAACCCCCGAGCAGCAAGTTCCAGATAATTTGGGCGCGCTCGGTAAGATGACTTTATTGCCTGATACCAACATCATTAAGCTGCCAAATATTAGCGCCTCCGTTCCTCAGTTGCTTGCGGCGATTAAAGAATTGCAGGCTAAGGGTTACAAGATTCCGAATTTCCCTGAAGATCCAAAAACAGACGAAGAAAAATCTATCCGCACTCGTTATTCCAAATGTTTGGGTAGCTCAGTGAACCCAGTATTGCGTGAGGGCAACTCTGACCGTCGTGCTCCTCCTGCTGTGAAGCGTTACGCCCGTAAAAATCCACACTCCATGGGAGAGTGGAGTCAAGCTTCCCGTACACACGTATCCCATATGCATGGCGGCGACTTTTACTCTAGCGAGAAGTCAATGACCATGACTAAGGCTTGCGATGTGAAGATGGACTTGGTAACCAAGAGTGGTAAGACTATTGTTCTAAAACCAAAAGTCTCTTTGCTGGCTGGCGAAATTATCGACAGCATGAACATGAGCAAGAAAGCACTTTGCGAGTTCTACGAAAAAGAGATCGAAGATGCTTACAAGACTGGCATGATGTTGTCCTTGCACGTGAAGGCAACCATGATGAAAGTTTCTCACCCAATCGTGTTTGGTCATGCAGTGAAGATCTTCTACAAAGATGCTTTTCAAAAGCACGCTAAGCTATTTGAAGAGTTGGGTGTAAATGCCAATAACGGTATGAGCAGCCTGTACGAAAAAATCAAAACTTTGCCAGAATCAAAGCGCGAAGAAATCATTCAAGATTTACACGCTTGTCATGAGCATCGCCCAGCATTAGCGATGGTAGATTCTGCTAAGGGCATTACTAACCTGCACTCCCCAAGCGACGTGATCGTGGATGCTTCTATGCCAGCGATGATTCGTGTTGGTGGCAAGATGTGGGGCGCGGATGGTCGTTTACATGACACCAAGGCCGTTATTCCAGAAAGTACCTTTGCTCGTATCTACCAAGAAATGATCAATTTCTGTAAGACGCACGGTAACTTTGATCCAACAACGATGGGTACAGTACCTAACGTAGGCTTGATGGCCCAACAGGCTGAAGAGTACGGTTCACACGACAAGACTTTTGAAATTCCTGAAGCTGGCGTAGCGCGGATTGTTGCTGATGACGGCACTGTATTACTTGAGCAGAATGTCGAAGAGGGTGATATCTGGCGTATGTGCCAATGTAAAGATGCGCCAATTCGTGACTGGGTGAAGTTAGCTGTGAATCGCGCACGACTTTCCAATACTCCTGCCGTATTCTGGCTCGATGAGTACCGCCCACATGAAGCTGAGTTGATCAAGAAGGTAAATACTTATCTTAAAGACTACGACCTCAAGGGTGTCGATGTTCAGATCATGTCTCAGACTCGTGCAATGCGTTACACCTTAGAGCGCGTGATTCGTGGCAAGGACACTATTTCTGTAACCGGCAATATTTTGCGTGACTACTTAACCGATTTGTTCCCAATCATGGAATTGGGTACCAGCGCGAAGATGTTGTCTATCGTGCCTTTGATGGCTGGTGGCGGCTTGTTTGAAACTGGTGCGGGTGGTTCTGCTCCGAAGCACGTGCAACAGTTGGTAGAAGAAAACCACTTGCGCTGGGATTCGCTGGGTGAGTTCTTGGCTTTAGCGGTGTCTCTTGAGGATATCGGCGATAAGACGGGCAATAACAAAGTGAAAATCTTGGCTCGTACTTTAGACGAAGCTACTGGTAAGTTATTGGACAACAATAAATCACCTTCACCACGTACAGGCGAGCTAGATAACCGCGGTAGCCAGTTCTACCTAGCAATGTACTGGGCTGAAGCATTGGCCGCTCAAACCGAAGATAAAGAATTGCAAGCTTACTTTGCGCCTTTAGCAAAATCCTTGATTGAGAATGAAAAGAAAATCGCGGATGAGCTCAAAGCAGTTCAGGGTAAGCCAGCGGATATCGGCGGCTACTTTGTTGCTGATTCAGAAAAGTGCAAAGCGGTCATGCGTCCTAGCGCTACCCTAAATGCAGCTCTGAAGGCGGCAAGAGCATAGTAGGTGGAAGCGATAGGTGCCTAATCTTAGAATTGGGCTTACCATTTAAAGGCAAACTTTCGAGTTTGCCTTTTTTCTTTATGAGTTCCTGCTTGCTATTTTTAATTAATGCCAAAACCAAAAGACCTGGTGGAATTGAGTTACCTGAGCGAAGCTGTCTCGGATATGTCTTTTCTTGGCTTAATGCGATTGCTAGAGTCAGCGCGTGCATTTAATCAAAAGCATGGCGTCACCGGCATTCTTTTTTATGACAATCAGCAGTTTGCTCAAATTATTGAAGGTGAGCGCGCTAGTGTGATGAAGGTCTGGAAACGCATTCAGGAAGATAAGCGTCATCATCGAGTTGAACTATTGGAGATTAAAGAAATATCCGAGAAAAGCTACCCTGATTGGCTGCTTCGCTTTTATGGCGGCGAGTCTTTGGTTAGAGAGTACCCTGCCTTAGCTGAAATGGTTGGGGGTATGGATAAGCAAAGTCTTGCTTTAATGAACAAAATGCGCGAGATTCAGCCTTAAGCAAGAAATTGCCATCGGTAGGAAAATAGATTTATTCCATTTCCAAGGGGTACGAAATGCGCTTTATCGACAAGACTATTCTTGCAAGTGATATTACTCCGCAAGCCGTATTTGAAAACCGCAGAAATCTGATCAAGACGGCAGCCGCTGGGGGCTTTGGCATGGCTTTGGCTCCTTGGTTCTCAAGAGAGGCGCTTGCTGCTACCCCAGAAAAGCTAGCCGCTGTGCTGAACCCGGCTTTTGCTGACAAGGATGGGCTTACTGCTTATAAGTACGTTACTAGCTATAACAATTTTTATGAGTTTGGTACGGATAAGGCGGATCCAGCTGCGCATGCGGATACCTTGCAAACCCGCCCTTGGACAATATCGATTGAAGGTCTAGTCAAAAAACCAATGACGCTGGATATTGACGCACTTCTCAAATTATCACCAATGGAAGAGCGTATCTATCGGATGCGCTGTGTTGAAGGTTGGTCGATGGTGATTCCTTGGGATGGCTATTCACTCTCCAAGTTAATTAATAAAGTGGAGCCACTAGCTTCTGCAAAGTTTGTGGAGTTTATTTCTCTAGCAGATCGCAAGCAAATGCCTGGAGTGAAGAGCAACATCATTGATTGGCCTTATCGCGAAGGCCTACGTATGGATGAAGCAATGAACCCATTGACACTGTTGACCTTTGGCTTATATGGCGAGGTACTGCCTAAACAAAATGGCGCCCCTGTCCGTATAGTGGTGCCTTGGAAGTATGGCTTTAAGAGCGCTAAGTCGATTGTGAAAATCCGTTTTACAGAAGAAATGCCTAAGACCAGCTGGAATCAGTTCGATGCGCGTGAATATGGTTTCTACTCAAACGTCAATCCTCAGGTAGATCACCCGCGCTGGAGTCAGGCAGTCGAGCGCCGCATTGGTGACCCTAAGGGAATGTTTGCGCCA
This sequence comes from Polynucleobacter sp. VK25, assembly GCF_018687355.1. Lineage (NCBI taxonomy): Bacteria > Pseudomonadati > Pseudomonadota > Betaproteobacteria > Burkholderiales > Burkholderiaceae > Polynucleobacter > Polynucleobacter sp. VK25. The sequence goes on from NZ_CP061288.1 coordinate 354,899, forward strand.
AAGATTAAAACCCAGATGTTCAATGGTTACAGTGAACAAGTAGCTAGTATGTATACGGGCATGGATCTGAAAAAGTACTATTAGTAATGAGCAAAATTTATTCGATATTTTTTAGTGCTTGTCTCTTTATCGCTAGCTTTTCTGCTTATGGTCAGGGAAACGATGTTCCGGTAAAAACTATTCCCTCATTAGACGTTCAGCGTTATTTGGGAACTTGGTATGAGATTGCAAAATACCCGAACTGGTTTCAAAAGAAGTGCGCAAGTAATACCAAGGCAGTGTATTCGGCTAGGGCAGACGGAACTTTGAAAGTCCTCAATAGCTGCAAAACAACTGAAGGTGAAATTTCAGAGGCTGAAGGAACGGCTCGTCAGATCGGACCTAAGGACTCTCCAAAGCTAGAGGTACGCTTTGCACCCTCATGGCTATCCTTCATACCGATGGTATGGGGTGATTATTGGGTGATTGATTTGGACCCACAGTATCAGGTAGCGGTAGTGAGCGATCCACGTCGTGAATACCTCTGGATTCTGTCTAGAACCCCTCAATTGGATAAAAAAGTATACGAAGATACATTGCAGCGCATACAGGCTCAACAGTTTGATGTGCGTAAGTTAGAGTCAACCCCACAAGTCATTGCAAAGTAAATCGATTAATACATTCGAGTATGACCGCACACCTATTACCACCTGGCATTGAGGTCTTTGAAAGAGGCTGGCTCTCTGCCAATAATATTGTTCACTTTGGTGATGATGATGTCTCCTTGGTAGATTCAGGATATTGGTCCCACCAAAATCTCACCCTAGATTTAGTGCGCAACGCTCTGAAAAAACATGGATTACCAGCTTTAAATAAACTGGTAAATACCCATCTTCATTCAGATCATTGTGGTGGTAATGCGGCATTAGCCAGCGCATTTGACTGCGAGGTATTTATTCCTGTTGCTGAAGAGCTGGCAGTTAAAAACTGGGATAACCATTTATTAAGTTATGACAACCTGGGGCAGGAGTGTCCGCAGTTTGTGCATCATGGAGTATTGGTTCCGGGTGAGGAGATATTACTTGGAAGATATCTCTGGAAAATATTAGCTGCACCAGGACATGATCCGCATTCGGTCATGTTGTATCAGGCTGATCACTGTATTTTGATTTCTGCAGATGCATTATGGGAAGAGGGTTTCGGAGTCATTTTCCCCGAGTTGTGGGGCGAGGCAGGCTTTGAGGAGGTGGCGCAAACTTTGGATCTCATCGAGACCTTACCTGTAGGGCTTGTGATTCCGGGGCATGGCGCACCTTTTGTGAATGTTGAAAAATCTTTAGCTACAGCGCGTTCAAGACTGGATTACTTAGCATCTGATCCAGATCGTAATGCCCGTCACGGCGCTAAAGTCTTGCTGAAATATCGTTTGCTGGAATGGCGCAGTCGTAACCTAGATCAGGTAAATCATTGGATTGCTAACACGCCCGCATTAATCAGTGCCGCAAAAATCCTGAATATGGATATAGATGAATTTACTCAGTGGTTGCCTAAGGCCTTAGTTAAATCGGGTGCGGCAAAACTAGAGGGTGAAGTCTTGGTTGATCTTGCCTAACCTTTGCATGTCCCTGACATTAAAAAGTGAGGGAAATTTTTCCATACACGGTCCAGTTGTACAGTTGATAAGTTTGTACAACTTGTTTGGCGCCGCCAATTGCGACTAACCAATTTTTGCTGAGGCGATGGGTGACCATTGCGTCGATCGGTAAAAACCAGCCACCGCTTACTGCGTTATAAACAGCACCATTTTCATCCCAGAAGCGCAGCTGGGTACTTGGGCTTAGATTCAAACCTATCGTTGGATACAGTTCGAGGCGGCTTGTAAGGGTGGGCGGGTTTGTGCCTGCAGGTACTTTTGGATTAAATCCAAACATATACCTGGCCAGCGGTGAAATATCCGAAAGTACTTGTTGCCCACTACCCACAGGTTTAAATGAGCTGCTTACTTGAGGGCCGGCTAACCACTGGCCCGTATTACCAAGAGGGGCAAACAAGCGTGCACCAACATTACCAAACCAGCCCGCTTGCCCGCCCCAGATTGTGAGCATTGCGTTGTTCGGGGAGAAGGTTCCGGTCGATTGAGCAGCTAGTTGTGGTCCATAGACCGCAGTATAGGCTGTATCCAGCCTCATCGTTCCGTGCCAATCACCAATATTTAAAGGGTTGTAGTAACGTAATTTGAGGGTGTCAGCATAGTTTTGTGAACCATCGTACTCATGGTAGCCCCAAAATTCCAGGATGTGGTCTTTTGATCTGTCTTGAGATGCATTAACGAGCCCTAAAATAGGAGCAGAGCTCTGTTCTGCTGCATAAACTAAAGCAGTAGAGGTGCACAGCAATAGAAGGGTTAGTACGCGCATAAATGTCATATAGGCATTAATATTAAATTACAAAGCACTATTTACTAAGGATTTGAAGAGGAAGTATGGAACATACCGTATTAGTTACTGGCGCAACTGCTGGATTTGGAGAGGCAACTGCCCGACGTTTTTTGGCTAATGGTCATAAGGTTGTGGCTGTGGGTAGAAGAGCTGAGCGTTTAGAGGCCCTCAAGAACTCTTTGCCGGCTGAGCAACAGAAAAAACTGCTCACCATGGTGGTAGATGTTTGCGACAGTGCTCAGGTAGATACTTTGGCAACCGTGCTGCCAGCTGAATTTTCAAAAGTGACTGTACTCGTGAATAATGCTGGCCTTGCCTTGGGTTTGGAGCCAGCTCATAAAGCATTTTTGAGTGATTGGGACCAAATGATTGATACCAACATCAAAGGACTTGTACACATGAGTCGCGCATTTTTGCCTGGCATGGTCGAGCGCAAGTGTGGACATGTGATTAATTTGGGTTCCGTTGCTGCAAACTACCCTTACCCAGGTGGAAATGTTTATGGTGGAACCAAGGCATTCGTAAAGCAATTTAGTTTAAATTTACGCGCTGATCTCATTGGTACTCCTGTGCGAGTGACCTGCATTGAGCCAGGGATGTGTGCTGGCACAGAGTTCTCCAATGTTCGATTTAAAGGCGATGATGACAAGGCGGAGAAGGTCTATACCGGTGTCCAGGCTTTGAGTGCTGATGATGTTGCAGAGACCATCTATTGGTCTGCCACCCTGCCTAGCCATATGAATATCAATGTACTCGAAGTAATGCCGGTTCAGCAGGCATTTAATGCCTTTAATGTGCACCGTGGTGAGTTCTAGGAGGATTAGGATAAAGTATTGGTAGCTAAATCTTGGACGTATATAAAAATCAATCAAGGAGACGGTATGTCAGACCACAATAACCAAGCAAGCCGACGCAATGCCATGAAGATGGGTGTCGGTCTCGCAACTCTAGCAACAGCTAGCGTTTCAGGGCAGGCACAAGCAGCTGAGGTAAAGACCCCATTTGCTGTAAGTCAGGTTTATATTCCAATTGCAGGTAGCTCACAAGAATTTCCAGTGAGAAGGATTTACTGCATTGGCAGAAATTATGCGGCGCATGCAAGAGAGATGGGTTCTGACCCAACTCGTGAGCCACCATTCTTCTTCCAAAAACCAACTGATGCAATTCAGTTTGTTGCCCCAAACAAGATTGTTGATCACCCCTATCCAACCTTAACTAAAAACTATCACTATGAAGTGGAGTTGGTAGCAGCGTTGAATAAAGGCGGAAAAAATATTCCAGTGGAAAAAGCCTTGGAGTATGTCTATGGTTATGCCCTTGGATTGGACATGACGCGCAGAGATTTGCAGCGTTTTATGGGTGATCAAAAAAAGCCTTGGGAAATCGGTAAGTCCTTTGATTACTCGGCGCCTATTGGCCCTATTTACACAGTAGATAAGGTAGGGCATTTTAAAAATGGCGCCATTGCATTGTCGGTGAATGGCGTTACCAAACAAAGCGCTGATCTGAGTCAGATGATTTGGTCTGTTGCAGAGCAAATTGCCAAACTTTCTGAGGCGAATGAACTCTTCCCTGGGGACATTATTTATTCGGGCACGCCTGAAAATGTGGGTCCAGTTGTTAAGGGCGACGTTGTACGTTGCACGATTGCTGGATTGCCTGATTTAGTTGTGAAAATCGTCTAAATGTTGGCGAGGGCTCTAGTAGGACTTTTATGCCTGGGATCTCTGGTTTGCTCATATGGTGCGCATGCTGCTGAATATCGGTTTTATTCAGCGGCTGGCGCCAAAGTCCCGTTGAATGAGTTATCACAATTATTCAATCGGACCCAGTCCGACAGCAAGATAGTCAATTATTTTGATACTGCTGGGGCTGCAGAGAAGCAATTCTTAGAAGACCCGAAGAGTAGTTGCTTGGTAACAACCCAAGTGCGAATTAATGGCGCCATCAAATCTGGTGCTCTGAAGAGTCAAGAGCAAATTTCTTTGGCTGATACGCTGGCGGGCTTAGCCTCATCAAGTGCGGCGAAACCCAAAATTGGAAACACTCAAGAACTACGTAATGCGCTATTAAATGCAAAATCCATTGCGTTTTCTGATCCTGCCAGAGGGGCTACGGTAGGTAAGCATTTCGAAGAAATGATTAAGAAGCTAGGTATTGAAAAAGAAGTGATGGCAAAAGCCATGCTTGCTAGCGATGGCGTTGAAACTATGAAGCTGGTTATGGCTAAAAAAGTAGAGTTAGGTGTAACCCAAATGAGTGAGGTGATTCAGGCTGATCGCAGCACGCTGGTTGGGCCATTCCCTCCTGAGTTTGAGTTGGCGACACGCTATTCTTTATGGTGCAAAGATCCATCCTCACCGGAGATCTCTTCGTATATTGCTTTGCTGAAATCTCGCTTTGGAGCACAGGTGTTTAGTTACAACGGATTGCGCCCAGTTCAATAAATACGCCAACTCTTGCAGTGGTTTCTAGGCAAGGGTTACTTGGGCTTCCATTGATAAAATTTTGGAAACACGCGCATTACAACGGGACCATCAAAGTCCCAAGATTTGCAGGTTCCCAAGTAGAGTGGTGGCTTTTCTCCGCTCGGATCAAAAAAGGCCCCCGGTACGGATTGGTAAGCTGCGGTTGCTAGGTTATTGAGCAGTTCTCTTAGGTGAGTGCATCCTTTAATTCCACCAAGGTGGAGGTCAATCGTTTTGCGCCACCCCTTGCCTAAGCGTTCCCCAATCAAGCCATTCATCGGTGGAATTGCGGCTATGCATTCTGTATGAGGATGGCCATCCATTGCCACTTCGATATCCTTGATGACAAATTCTTTATCCAGCGTGACTCTTACCCACATGTCATGAAAGGCTTCGCCAGGCTGCCAGATTTTTGCGCTGGTCTGAAATGGATTTGTCTTAAAGTCTTTTAAGTGCCCCTCGATATCCCATAATCCGTCCTCTCTCGCAAAACCCTGGAAAGTAATTTCTCGCGTGTGGAGGAGGGAGCGTGGTTTTGGGGTGGAGAGCATTTTGTTGGCATCTAGGAATGGCGGGAATACCCAATGATAATGAATTGCAGGCTGAGCAACCGATCTGATATTGGTCTTGTCTGTAGTATCCTCTGCAGCATATGGCAAAACCGATTTCCCTAGAAAAAATTCTCTTTAGCCAAGGCTTTGGAACCCGTCGCTATTGCAGCGATTTAGTGTATGCCGAGCTGGTTAAGGTGAATGGAGAATTGGCCGAAGATCCCGAAGAACGAATTGCAACCGAAAATTTGATTCTGAATGTTGAAGGCAAGGATTGGGAGTATCACGAGAAGGCTTATCTTGTTTTTAATAAGCCGGCTAATTATGAGTGCTCGCATAAAACGACCCATCACCCCAGTGTCTATAGCTTGCTACCAAGTCCTTTTGTTGAAAGAGGATTGCAGTGTGTGGGGCGATTGGACTATGACACTACCGGCTTACTATTGATATCAGATGATGGTCAGTTCATTCATAAGATGACTACCCCCAAGAAGAACATCGGCAAGGTTTATGAAATCACTACGCCGGAGCCTATTACTCAAAAACAAGTTGATCATCTGCTAAATGGCGTTGTACTTGATGATGATCCAAAGCCTTGCTTTGCTTCAGCATGCAAACAAATTTCTGATCATGTGCTGGCAATGACGATTGTTGAAGGGCGTTATCACCAGGTAAAGCGCATGATGGCTGCCGTAGGTAATCATGTTGCCAAACTGCATCGCACTGAAATCGGAGCATACAAAATGCCAACCGATTTGGCTGAGGGTGAATGGCGTTGGCTATATCCAGATGATTTAAAGCAGCTCGCACAAAGTGTAGCCACTTAAGGGAAAAGGATATCTATTTTGATAGTCGAAGGTTTTGACCTAGATAAAGAAATTCCTGCATGGTCTCTGGGTGTTGATGAGAAATCCATTGCACAAGAGTTTGTCTTTGTAAACTTTAAGCAGGCATTTGAATTTATGACGCTTTGTGCTCAGTATGCTGAAGAAATTGACCATCATCCTGATTGGTCGAACTCTTGGAATAAGGTGAAGGTACATTTAACAACCCATTCAGCCCGCACTTTGACTAAATTGGATATTCAGTTAGCAAAGGCAATGGATGCCTTTGCTTCCCAAGTCAAGCGAAGCTAATCAGTGCTCGTCGCCTTCGTGTTCTTCCTCATTCATGCTCATGAGGATGGTGGCTAATAAGCCATAGACTACTTCGGTGGAGATCATCCCATCTTCATCCAGTTCATCAATTAAGTCATTTAAACGGTCTTCGGTAGGCTCGTTGAGCAAAGTCATTGCACACTCACACCCAAAGTCAAAATCTTCATCGTTCTGGGTTTGGTTTTCTTCGGTCATATTTATCCTTAATTGAGGCTTTAGGATAGCAAATTACAGTCCAATTCGATAGGGTTTTTCCTAATACAAGGTAATTTATGTGCGAGTGCAAAAGGTCCAGAATGATTTATAGTCATTTGAAAATAAAACCACAGGAGACGGTATGCAACTAGACATAAATGGCAAGATACAAAATATTGACGTAGAACCTAATATGCCGCTGCTTTGGGCTATTCGGGAAGTGGTTGGACTAACGGGTACAAAGTATGGCTGTGGCGTAGCCCAATGCGGAGCCTGTACCGTCTATTTGAATGGTGAGCCTGTGCGCTCATGTTCAATCCCGGTATCTGCTGTAGGCAAGGCAAAAATTACGACTATTGAAGCGCTCTCGAAAAATAACACCCATCCAGTACAACAAGCTTGGATTGCACTCGACGTACCTCAGTGTGGCTATTGCCAGTCTGGTCAAGTAATGGCGGCGGCAGCTCTCTTGAAGAGGAATCCAAAGCCAACTGATGCTGACATCGATAGCGCAATGAGTAATGTATGCCGTTGCGGAACCTACCAAAAGATTCGTGATGGAATTCATGTTGCATCTGGCCAGAAGAAGTTAGCAGATGTCCTTGCGCAGTACGACGCCACTCCGGCGACACGTGGTTAAGGAGAACAACATGACAACAAAAAACCAAACTCCTCATTTAGAAAATTCTTCCCGTCGTGAATTCATCATCAAGGGCACGATGCTGGGTGGTGGACTCATGTTGGGTATCGGCGCCTTACCTGATGCCTATGCACAGGCTGGCGCTAAATATGATCCCAATACGCCAACACAAGCTGGTGAGGCTGAAGTCAATGCCTGGGTAAGCATCAAGCCAGATGACACTGTCTATATCAGAATCGCTCGCTCAGAGATGGGTCAGGGAACACGTACAGGTCTTGCTCAATTAGTTACCGAAGAGCTTGAGTGCAACTGGAAGAAAGTAAAAACACAATCCGCTACCCCGGGACAAAGTTTGGCGCGCAAGCGCGTTTGGGGTGAGCACGGCACTGGTGGTAGTCGCGGTATTCGGACATCTGAAGATTATGTCCGTCGTGGCGCAGCAGCAGCGCGCATTATGTTGATGCAAGCGGCGGCCAACCAATGGAATGTTCCCGTTGCCGAGTTGACTGTTGATAAGGGTGTGATTACACACAAAGCAACAGGCCGCAAAACGACTTACGGTAAGGTGGCTGAACTGGCATCTACCTTAACTCCGCCTGATCCGAAGTCGATTACCTTAAGAAATCCAAGAGAGTGGAAGGTTGCCGGACAGCCTTATGCACGCTTAGATACGGCAAATAAGGTGAATGGTTCAAAGGTATATGGTCTTGATTTGCAGCTTCCTGGCATGCTTTGCGCTTCGGTAAAAGGCTGTCCAGTATTCGGTGGCAAATTGGTGAGTTACGACGAAGCCAAGATTAAAGATATGCGTGGTGTAAAGGGTGTTGTCAAAATTAATGACAGTACTCTTGCTGTAGTTGCTGATACTTGGTGGCATGCCAATACAGCACTGAACGCTTTGCCGATCGTCTGGGATGAGGGTAAGGCTGCTAGCGTCTCCCAAGATGGCATTAATAAAATGCTGCGCGATGGCTTGGATGAAGAAGGTGATTTTTGGCAGCGTAAAGAAGGTGATGCCCCTGCTGCCATCAATAGCGCTGCCAAAAAGGTCGAAGCCATCTACTACACACCTTACCGTGCGCACGTCACAATGGAGCCCATGAATGCCACAGTGAAAATCACAGGTGATCGTGCTGAGGCTTGGGTGCCAACTCAAAATGGTGAAGGCTCACATGCTGCCTTATCTGAGGCGACAGGAATTCCGCTGGCAAATTGTGAAGTCTATAAATTAGATTCTGGTTGCGGCTTGGGCCGTCGTGGAGCCACCCAAGACTTCACTACCTTTGCCGCTAAAGTGGCGCAAAAATTTCCTGGCCAACCCGTTAAGGTGATTTGGAGTCGTGAAGAAGATATGACTCATGATTTTTATCATCCAATAGCGATGGCAAAAATGACCGCTGGTATAGATGGATCGGGCAATGTCACTGGTATGCACATTAAGGTTGCCGGGCAATCGATTAATGCCACATTAGCACCACAGGCAATTAAAAATGGCAAAGATGAACGTCAGCTTCAAGGCTTCTATGAGAAGGGCCCTGATGCACAGCTTGGCTACACCTTCCCAACGCTCCTAACGGAATATGTGATGAAGAATACGCATGTGCCTGTGGGTCCATGGCGTGGTGTAAACACCAATCAAAACGGCATCTTCATGGAGTGTTTTATGGACGAGTGCGCCAAGGCAGCAGGCAAAGATCCTGTGAAGTTTAGGCAGGCGCTCATGCAAAGCCATCCAAAGCATCTAGGTGTTCTGAATGCGGCAGCTAAAAAAGCGGATTGGGATAAGCCATTACCGGCAGGAACATTCCGTGGCGTTGCTCAGTTCATGGGCTATGCCAGTTACTCTGCTTGTGTAGCTGAAGTGACTGTGCAAAACAACGTTGTGAAGGTGACTCGCTTGGTATTTGCCTTAGATTCCGGACATGTTGTGAATCCCTATTTAACCCGTGAACAGATTGAGGGTTCGGTAGCAATGGCGCTTGGGGCAATATTCTTGCCAGAAATCTCTGTAGAAAAAGGCCGCATTAAACAGCAGAATCTAGATACTTATCCACTGCTAAAGCTGTCTTCTACACCGCGCATTGAAACGGTACTGGTGCCAACTTACGATTTTTGGGGTGGGGTGGGAGAGCCAACGATTTGCGTAGTAGGTCCTGCAGTTGCAAATGCAGTATCCGCTGCTTTGGGTAGGCCAGTTCGAAACTTCCCATTAAGTAAGGAAGGTTTGAGTTTGGCCTAAGTATTTATCTGATTGACGTTCATAAATACGACCCCATTGATTCTGAATTAATGGGGTCGTTTAATATGTCTTATGCAATTTCTTAAGACGGCCATCTTCTTACTTTCACTATTGCCTCTAGCCCGCCTGGTTTGGCTCGGCAGTTCCGAAGGCTTAGGCGCTAACCCGATTGAATTTATTACCCGCTCAACGGGTACTTGGGCACTCGTGTTTCTCTGCGTCACACTGGCAATGACTCCATTGCGCTTATTAACGGGATCGACAGTCTGGATCAAGCTGCGTCGCATGCTGGGCTTGTTTTGTTTCTTTTATGCCTGCATTCATTTTTCGATCTGGTTCTGGTTGGACCAGAATTTAAGCCTCCAATCGATGTGGAGTGATGTCATTAAGCGACCGATTATAACAATGGGCTTTCTAACATTGGTATTGCTGACTCCATTGGCAGTAACCTCAAATCAGTGGTCTGTTCGCCTACTAGGAAAGCGCTGGACTTTATTGCACAAGCTTGTCTACTTGATTGCCTGCACAGCAATAGTTCACTACTGGTGGCATAAAGCAGGCAAGAATGACTTGGGAACGGTCTCGATCTATGCGGCAGTTATTCTGCTCTTGTTTGTTTTCAGGCTATCGGTAGTAAAGAGGTTTGTTCAGCAGATGAGAGCTTGAAGGATTAAAACTCAGTCGTGTAGCGCACGATAAGGCGGCGTGTTTCTGCAAAACCATTCTTGATTTCCATATCGCGACCATACTGGAGGCTGATTCTGCCAAAAGGGTAATAAGCCAAAGCGCTCAATAGGTAACGCTGAGTATTCACGACATTATTCTGATAAGTATTGCCAATAGTGGTGGCACCACCAGCTACGTAAAAGTAAGAGGCGCCGAGGGTGTAGTTTTGATTGATCTTATAGATTGGCCCCAGCTGCGTGGTCGTTAGCGGCTTCTGGTTTAGAGAAGTATTGCTTGCTGAGAAGCACGCTGCAGCACATTGACCATTGCCTCCAAACCACATCGTATCAACCGCGATCATGCCATCAAGGTTTTCAATAATGGGTTGTTGGTAGCCCATCTGAATATCTGACTTGTATCGATTCTCGCCAGTATTGAATGCTTGTTGACTGTTATAACTTCCAGTAGGGGCTGTTAAGTAGGCTGCCACACCAAAGTACTTCCTTTTCTCTCTATCGGCATACGGCCAGATGGCCGTCGCAAAAGTAAGATCCCCAATACCTGTGCTTGCAGCGTACGAAGCTAAAGAGCCTTCAGGCTTAATCGTGCCGTATGGGATTTGAATGTATGAGATAGTTGGTAGATCTTGTATTGCATAACTTGTGCTGACGCGAGCAATGGCGCTTTGAGTGCCGACATCCGGACTGCCAAATGGCCTAGTTGAAACAGCTGAGCCATTTTTGTAAAAAGTGCCACTCTCTGTATTGACGTAGCTGATCATTGCATGATTCTTGCCTGGTAGTGGTGCAACAATATCATTCGGCTGTAAATCAATGGCCGATGCAATGCTTGGCAGCAGCGAGAGGGTAAATACAGTGATGCGGTAAAAATTCATTGAAGCATTATAATTAATCTAAAAAAGATAAGCACCGTGTACTGCCATACAATGGGTCTCATGAATACATTCTTCTCGAGGTTAAGCCCATTCCTGTTATTAATAGGCGTTTCAGCTTGTTCTCAGACCCCTATTCTGCCGCCCGGGTCGACTACCTATTCCCCATACTCCCCGCAGCAGATCAAAGAGTTTAATGGCCAGAATCTTTCCCCGGTAGAGGGTCCGTTTGGCCCAGTGGATCCAAGAGCGGAAGATCTGCGTATAGCTAAAGAGCGCGCAGCAGATGCAAAATTGTATAGTCAACCAAAGGGTGAGCAAGAGGCAGAGGCAATCGAAACCCAATCTGCCGACCCCTATCAATCTACAAAGCCTATTCTTACTTTCTAGACTGGTATTGAGTCGATCGCTAGCCCAGGAATAGAACTCAACTGCAGTAATGCTTGCGCTTCCTCTGGTGTGGCGTTGAGCCAAGCGTCAAAGAGCTCAGGACGTAATGGAACTACGGTACGTTTTTCATCTCCAGGTTTGTGCATGCGGTTCATCACCGGATGATCGCTAGCCTCAATGGTGAGCATAGAAAAAGAAACAATAAGTTCACCAGTTTCTGGTTCGGTCCATGTATCCCAAATTGAAGCAATTGCCATCGGCTCTTGGTTGGCTTGCAAAATAGCAGTACGTACTGCCTTGCCGGATTCATAGCAAGGTTCATAAAACGCATCTGCTAGGGCTAGTGCGTAATGTCGTTTGGTCCAAGCGTGCTTATAAGAAGGTTTCTCAGCAACCGTTTCTGCCCTGGCGTTATATGTCTTTCTGCCAAAAGTTTCCTCTTTGGCCCAGGAGGGCAGTAGGCCAAAGCGAGCCATGCCAATTGCAGTCCGGTCGGTATTGTGACTTTTAAGAATAATGGGGCCTGGATAAGTTGGAAATACATCGTGGGCATTGGACGCAGGTAAATCAAGATCAAAGTGGGTTTTAACCCAATCAATATTGACGGTAGTAAGGTATTGAACGCACATGACCTTATTTTACTGTGGCTTATTGTGCTTGACCCTATGCCTACTGGTAGTATTGAGGCTAAATTTTAGAAAGATATCCTCCTTATGAAACCTTTTCATTTCGTATTGAATCCCATGGTAATTCGCTTTATCGCTACAGGCTTGTTAACTAGTGCGCTTATTGGCGGTGCGTATGCTCAGCAAAGTGGTTTGCCTATTAATGCAGCCGCTTCCGTTAACGGAGTCATCATTACTAATGATATGGTGGAGCAAGGAATCAAGGTTGCAATTTCTCAAGGTCAAAAAGATTCTCCAGAATTGCGTAAAGTAGTGATCGAGAAATTCATTGAAGTCATGCTGCTTTCACAACAGGCTGAGAAAGATGGCTTAGCCAATTCTGAAAAAGCCAATACTCAGTTAGCAATGATTCGCCAAAACTATTTGGCAGATCTCGAGTTGTCGACCTATATGGCTAAAAATCCAATCACTGATGCAGATGTACAGGCTGAATACAACAAGGAGGTTGCATCCCTGGGTCCTCAAGGGATGATTAGTGAATATAAGGTGAGTGATATCGCTGTAGCTAGTGAAGCTGATGCTCAAGCTGCATTAGCGCGCATCAAAAAAGGTGAGCCATTTGATAAGGTTGCTAAGAGCGTTTCTTTGGCTCCGAATAAGGTGCAGGGTGGGGCAGTCGGTTGGATTCAACCAGGGCAAGTAGCACCTCAGTTAGCGGCTGTGTTGACTACCCTTTCAAAAGGTCAGGTTTCACCTGCGCCAATTCAGATGCAGCAAGGTTGGTATTTAATTAAATTGGAAGATAAAAAATCCAGTAAGCCACCTTCATTCGAACAAGCGAAGCAAGCTATTCGTGCGGGCATGACGCAAAGAAAGCAATATGAGTTCTTGGGTCAGATTGCAAAAGATGCAAAGATCGTAGTGCAGTAATCAGGAGTTAACTCCGATGAAAAAAGGACCCTGTGGGGTCCTTTTTATTTTCGCTCTAGCGTAATAAAGCTAAAGCTTATGTCGCCTTCAGATCCCGGTGTTCGTTCTACCTCTTTCCAGTCTGACTCATTAGGCACTTCAAAGAAAGTATCGCCCCCCTCAACATCTAGATCAATTTCTGTAATGTAGAGACGATCTGCCTTGGCAAATGCTTGCATAAAGAGCTGTTCACCACCAATAACGAAAACACGTGGGAACTCACTTAAGCTATTCAATGCTTCATCGAGAGAGCCAACTAGCTCACCGCCAGTAGCTTTGTAGTCTGCATTGCGGCTGACTACGATATTGCGGCGTCCAGGCAGAGGGCGTCCAATGGATTCCCAAGTCTTGCGGCCCATGATGACCGGATGACCCATTGTGACGCGCTTAAAAAACTGCAAGTCAGCTGAGATCTTCCAGGGCATTTGATTATCGCGGCCAATAACGTGATTACGCGAGCGCGCAACAATCATGGAAATAGCAGGTTGAGTCATAAGTACGCTTCTTAGATGGCTACAGGAGCTTTAATGTGGGGATGTGATTCATAGCCAACGATTTCGAAGTCTTCAAACTCGTAATCAAAGATGGATTCAGGTTTGCGCAAAATATTGAGCTTGGGCAGCGGGAAAAAGTCCCTTGATAGCTGCAGCTCTACTTGCTCTAGATGGTTGCTATATAAATGGCAATCACCGCCAGTCCAAATAAAGTCACCCACCTCTAGATTGCATTGCTGCGCCATCATATGTGTCAGCAAAGCATAGCTGGCAATATTAAATGGCACGCCTAAGAAAATATCGGCACTACGTTGGTAGAGTTGGCATGACAACTTACCATCCGCTACATAAAACTGAAAGAAAGCATGACAAGGCGCTAAAGCCATGCGAGGAATGTCAGCTACGTTCCAAGCGGAAACAATAATGCGACGTGAGTCTGGATTTTTCTTGATGGTCTCAACCACTTCTGAGATTTGATCGATGTGCTGACCATTGGGTGCAGGCCATGAGCGCCACTGATAACCATAGATAGGGCCTAAATCACCATCGGGTGCTGCCCATTCATTCCAAATCGATACGCCGCGCTCTTTCAGCCAATTATTGTTAGTGCTGCCCTGGAGGAACCAGAGTAATTCATAAATGATGGACTTGAGGTGAAGCTTTTTAGTAGTCACCATCGGAAAGCCGTCGGCTAGGTTAAAGCGCATCTGGTGTCCAAATACGGAGACCGTACCAGTTCCAGTTCTGTCAGACTTTTGAACCCCCTTAGCGAGGACTTCTTTCATGAGATCGTGATATTGATGCATATGTGGGCTAAAAATAGTGGTGTATTAACGAATTAAGGATAGCTTACTCGAATGTGGGGGACTTTACTCCGAGAGCCTTGTGAAGCTTGGGCGAGGTGGTCGTATATTGAAGCTGAATCTGCTTTTCGGGGTTCAAGTACGCTGCGGCCGCAAAGGCAGCTAAGGCGGCTTCATGAAATCCAGACAGAATCAGCTTCTTCTTGCCTGGGTAAACATTGATGTCGCCAACTGCATAAATTCCGGGGATGCTGGTTTGGAATTTCTCGGTATCCACGCAGATTTGTTTGCGATCGATATTTAGACCCCACTCCGCAATCGGACCCAACTTAGGGGAGAGTCCGTAGAACACCAAAAGATCATCTAGTGGAATCTGTTTTGCATCACCATCAATATTGGTGAAGGTAATCTCAGAAAGTAGGCTATCTTTCGCTTCATAAGCAGTCACTTGACCGATTAATAATTGCATCTGATTGTTAGCGCAAAGCTCGCGCATTCTCGCAATCGATTTTGGTGCAGCCTTGAAGTCATCACGGCGATGAATCAAAGTAACACTCGCTGCAATCTCTGCAAAATGAATCGCCCAATCTAGAGCTGCATCACCGCCACCACAAATCACAATTCTTTTGCCAGCAAACTGCTCAGGATTTTTAACGTGATAAAAAAGTTGCTTGCCTACAAAGGTATCAATACCTTCAAGATTAATGGTGCGCGGCTGGAATGCCCCTACACCACCAGCAATAAAGACGGTTTTACTTAGGAAGTGATTGCCTAGTGAGGTGCTAATGAGAAATCGCCCATCAGCTCGACCTTCAAGCTCAGTAACCTCTTGACCCAAGTGGAACTGGGCGCCGAAGGGTTCAATTTGTTTCAGTAAATTATTGGTAAGCTCGCGACCGGTACACACTGGAATCGCAGGAATATCGTAGATAGGTTTATCTGGATAAAGCTCAATGCATTGACCGCCAACCTCGGGAAGTGAATCAATGACATGGGCTTTAATTTCTAGCAGGCCTAGTTCAAAAACCTGAAAGAGACCCACTGGACCGGCGCCAATGATGACGGCATCGGTTTCTATGGGTGAGTGTGACACGAATTGCTTGGGCTAGAAAATTACTTTACTAGCTGATCCAGTTTATTTTTAACATCTTTCCACTCTTCAGCATCTGGAAGCGCTTCTTTAGACTTTGTAATGGAAGTCCATGAGGGGGAAAGATCGGCATTCAATTTGATGAATGCTTGTTGATCACCTGGTACGTCGTCTTCAGCGTAAATGGCATTCACTGGGCACTCTGGAACACAAACCGCACAGTCAATGCACTCGTCTGGATCGATCACCAGAAAATTAGGGCCTTCGCGGAAACAGTCGACTGGGCAAACATCAACGCAGTCAGTGTATTTACAGCGGATACAAGCTTCGGTAACAACGTAAGTCATGGTGGTTTTGTTTCAAGAGCCCCAAAAAGACGGGTGCTAAGTTATAAAAGCTCAATTTTAGCCGAAATAGCCTATTTTTCAGGCAAAGCCCTCTATTTACTTAAGGTAAAGTTCCCACTATGAATACACAGTCCAATACCCAGGCAGGGATGCAAAAACCCAGAATTTTGGTGGCAAGAGCCATTTTTCCAGAGGCTTTAGCCAAACTGGAGGAATCCTTTGAGGTTCGATCCAATCAAGAGGATCGAATTTTTAGTCCTGAAGAGTTGCAAAAAGAACTCTCTGGAGTTGTAGGGGCTTTGGTTGCAGGGAGCGAAAGAATTGATGCGAATGCTTTAGCGAATGCTAAAGACTTAAAAGTAGTTGCCAATATTTCTGTGGGATACAACAATTTTGATGTTCTAGCAATCACCGCTGCTGGAGTGATGGCAACGAATACCCCAGATGTTTTGACCGATACAACGGCTGACTTTGGTTTTGCCTTGCTCATGGCAACTGCAAGACGGATTACTGAATCCGAGCATTGGGTGCGTGCAGGCCAATGGGATAAGTGGTCAATTGTGAACAATCCACTAGGTATGGATTTGCATCACAGTACTGTAGGCATTATTGGTATGGGACGTATTGGCCAGGGCATTGCTAAACGTGCCTTAGGTTTTGGTATGAATGTGATTTATCACAACCGTAGCCATCTATCGGATGCTGATGAAAAAGCGTGCGGTGCAAAGTATGTCTCTAAAGAAGAATTGCTACGCACTGCTGATCATGTGGTCTTGGTATTGCCTTATAGCGCCGAGAGTCATCACACCATAGGCGCAAAAGAAATTGCCCTGATGAAACCGACGGCGACCCTGATAAACATTGCCCGTGGTGGCATTGTGGACGATGCTGCACTAGCGCAAGCTCTGAAGGATAAGAAGATCTTTGCTGCTGGCCTCGATGTATTTGAAGGTGAGCCTAAAGTCCATCCTGACTTATTAAAGTTGAGTAATGTGGTACTTGCTCCACACATTGCAAGTGCGACTGAAAAAACACGTAGAGCTATGGTTGATCTAGCGGTAGAAAATTTACGCGCCGCACTAAATGGAAAGAAGCCGCCTAGTCTGATTAATGCAGAAGCCTATAAGGCTTAGTCAGTAAAAAATAAAGCCGAGTATTACTCGGCTTTATTACTTGGAGATTACTCCGAAAATGAATTTATTTATTCAGCATCAATTTCTTCTGGAAGTTCGCGTAAGGCTAATTCAATACCACCGAACTTACCTGCAACCCAGTTATACACTTTGCATGCAATCCACAGCAATCCAAAACCAAGCAGGGCATTGAGAATGAGTGCGGAAAGCACAGTAAATCCAGGGATAGCGCCGTCGCGAATGAAGGCTACAAATAGTGCCAACAATACGATTGGAACGGAGAAGCAGAGGTAAACCAAAACCAAGGTTTTGGCGGTATGCATTGGGTCGAGAAAGACGAGTTCTTTTTTGCTAAGTTTCATGATGACGCAATCTTAAAGCAGTCCATCAAAAAGCGCTATATCTACCCAGTCTCCAGCGGCAACATTGCTCTGCTCGTGACCTAGGATGACAAAGCAATTAGCTTCACTCATCGAGCGCAAAATCCCGGCGCCTTGGCTGCCCGTTAGTCGAACGGTTGGTTTGCCATCGGAGCTGCGCCCCAGAATGGCACGCTGAAATTCAGTGCGACCTGGCTTTTTCCGGATGGGCGCTTCGGCAATAGCCTGCATCAGTGGCGGTGCAGTTTCATTGGCGCCATTGAGCTGTAGAAGGGCTGCACGGACAAATTGGTAAAAGGTCACCATGACTGCTACTGGGTTTCCTGGCAAGCCGAAGAAAAGGGTTTTACGGGCAGGCGATTTCCCAGCAACTGGCTTTAGGACTCCAAAGGCCATGGGGCGACCTGGACGCATCGCGATCTTCCAAAAACCGACATCGCCCAACTCTTGCATAATCTGTTTAGTGAAATCTGCCTCACCAACAGATACGCCTCCAGAGGAAATCAATACATCCGCTTTGCTCGCTGCTTCAATAAATGCTTGCTTCAAAGAGGCGGGATCATCGCGCACAATTCCACAGTCAATGATCTCTAGATTTAGACGATTGAGTAAACCAGTCAGGCTATAGCGATTACTGTCATAAATACTGCCGGCATCCAATGTTTGGCCTAAGGAGCGCAGCTCATCACCAGATGACAAAATGGCCACCTTCAATTTT
The DNA here is from genome assembly GCF_018687355.1 of Polynucleobacter sp. VK25. NCBI lineage: Bacteria > Pseudomonadati > Pseudomonadota > Betaproteobacteria > Burkholderiales > Burkholderiaceae > Polynucleobacter > Polynucleobacter sp. VK25. The sequence continues at coordinate 373,074 of NZ_CP061288.1, forward strand.
CGCTTTACTGAAAGTGAGGCAATGCCTAAGGAAGCTGCTAGACCTAAATCAGACGGACGCAATAAGCGACCGGCTGCAATAGCAGGCTTACCTTGTTGAAGATCTTCGCCACGAAGACGACGGTTTTCGCCAAGCTTTAATTGATCCTGCTTGAATTCAATCGTCGATTCATTTTTTGCGGTTGTGAACTCTTGCGGAATAACGGTATCGCAACCTGCTGGCATGACTGCACCCGTCATAATTTTGAGGCATTCACCGTGGCCAATGCTGCCTTCATAAGGCTTGCCTGCATAGGCTGTGCCAACTATGGTTAAAGCAATGACTGCGTTATTGGTATCTAAACAACTACCATTAAATGCGAAGCCGTCCATTGCAGAATTATCTGCGGCTGGAACATCGATTGGTGAGAGTAAGTCAACTGCCAATATGCGATTGATGGCTTGATCTAGTGGAATGGTTTCAATATCAGTAGGATCATGAAGAGCAGTCGCCTCAGCAATGAGGTCACTGACTAATGCTGAAATTGCTTTACGTGCATCATCAACGTGCAGTGATGAAGTCAAGAGAATAGGCTGGTTAGGGGAATGGCTCATGCCGATACTTCTTCTAGTGACTTGAGTTCTTCGGGGGTATTAACATTGGCAAACACTTGCGGATCTTCAAAAACCACAGTGCCACTTCTTAACTCTTTAAACCAGCGATCAATTTTGAGATCACCCTTTAGTAAAAAGTTAGCAAGAGAGTCTTGTAGGTTTGCGTGCATTAAACAAAACACAGGTTGTGCCCATACCTTGCCATCAGATTCTCTACTAGAGGCGTAGACCAGTTGAAAATCACCTTGCTCCAGCTCGGCAAGCAATAATTCTGCGAGATTATTTGGGAGTAAGGGTGAGTCGCACGGTGAGGTCAGTAAGTAAGACGTCTTGCACGCCTTCAAGCCAACGGAGAACCCAGCCAAGGGCCCTGAAAAATCGGGTGTCTCGTCCATGATGACGGGGTAGCCATAGCCCGCATACTTTGTAATATTGCGATTGGCATTGACCACTATGGTTTGTACCTGAGGCTTTAACTTTGCAATTGCTGACTCAATCAGCGGCTTTCCATGGAATGGAATTAACCCCTTATCAATGCCACCCATACGTTGTGCACGACCGCCAGCAAGTATGAGTCCGGTAATGTCTTTAGTTGAAATCATTAACCACCAATATAAGACATCTCAACCTTGCGATTGATGGAAGATAGATTGGCGGTATGGGAGCCACGAATTTCGGAATAGTGATCATCGCGGGTCGACCAGGTGTTCATTACTGCATTGGCAATTTCTAAATCGCTTTTGCCTGAACGCAGCAAGGTTTTGAAATCAAATCCTTCATTGGCAAAGAGGCAGAGATACATTTGCCCATCAGTAGAAATACGTGCCCTAGTGCATTCATGACAAAAAGTTTGGGTAACGCTAGAGATCACACCAATTTCACCCGAACCATCAACATAACGCCAGCGCTGGGCAACTTCACCAGCGTAGTTGGCCTCAACTGGCTCCAGTGGGAATGCTGCATTAATGCGGGCAATGACTTCTTTGGAGGGGAGGACTTGCTCCATATTCCATCCATTCGAACTGCCTACATCCATGAATTCAATAAAACGCAGAATGACACCGCTACCTTTGAAGTGTTTGGCCATTGCAACAATCTCATGATCGTTGGTCCCTTTTTTCACCACCATATTGACTTTGATGTTTTCAAAGCCAACCTCTTGTGCCGCTTTAATGCCATCGAGCACATCAGCTACCGGAAAATCAACGTCATTCATTTTTTTGAAGATCGCATCATCCAAGCCATCAAGACTGACGGTTAATCTTTGTAAGCCAGCCGCTTTTAATGCAGCAGCTTTCTTGCGCAAGATACTGCCATTGGTAGTGAGCGTGAGATCTAGTGGCTTACCTTCAGAAGTCTGAATTTTTGCCAACATCTCAATCAGCACTTCCAGATTTTTGCGAAGCAGGGGCTCGCCACCAGTTAATCTAATTTTTTCAACACCCAAGGTAGAGAAGATAGTAGTGAGACGAGTGATTTCTTCAAAGCTCAGTAATTCTTTATGGGCTAGGTAAGGATAGTTTTGGTCGAATACTTCCTTAGGCATGCAATAGGTGCAGCGGAAGTTACAGCGATCGGTTACGGAGATGCGCAGATCTCTCAATGTACGTCCCCGAATATCTTTTGTATGGCTGTGAGGCGCAACAAGCTGCTCGCCAATAGATGGCGTCAGGCCTTTGCCTTCATCAATTCGTATCGGGATTACCTTTGGGTTTACTTTTTCAACCATGTACGCAATTATGGCTGTGAAACGGGGTTTCTGCCAAACCGCCAAATATCCTTGTGGGATAAATGACGGTCTGGAGAAAAAGCTTTAGATGCCTTAAACCGTTTTTTCTTGGCCGCCGGTTTCAACTAGAACCATTGGACCATCATGAAGGCTAACAGCAGGTTTAGGTGCCCTGCCCAAGTTATGGGCAACAGGCTCTGCCTGGATCTGGCTTTGTGCTTCAGCATGCTTTGAAGAGTCGGTAGCGACCCAAATCATGCCGGCTGATTGAACCACGCTATGCAACGGAGTTTCTTCAAGTGCTTGGAAAGCAACCTTAGGAAGTTCTGGAGCAGGTTTAGCAATCACTTCCAACTTCGGGGCCGCTACAGCAACAGGTGCTGGAGTCGTTGTAGATGTAGAAGTTGATGCAGGAGCAGAATTTTGCGCAGGGCGATTTGATTGACGTGGAGGACGCGGTGCGCGCTCTTGTCTTTCTTGTTTCTCTGCAACAGGTTTAGCATTGCCAAAACTATTGACGATGTTCTGAATCGGCATGCTTGCAGATGCGCCGCCCATTCCAACTGGAGGACCTGCAAATGGACTAGCAGTCACTGCAGTTGCTGATGCACTAGTTGTGTCATTACCGCCTTCAGTACGCTCGCCACGTTGACCGCGACCACGACCACGACGGTTGCGACCACGACCACGACGCTCTTCACCATCCGCAGCTGGAGTAGTTTCGCTACCAGGAGCTGCTTCAGTTGCAGGTGTTACTGCTGCTGGATTAGCTTGACGCTCTGGCTTAGGACCATTTTGATTGCCCTGGTTGCGGTTACCGTTACGGTTGTTGCGACCACGATTATTGTTGCCACCCTCTGCTGGAGTACCTTCGGCTGCATTCGCTGCTGGGCGTTCAGTACGTTCGCCACGGCGATTGCGACCACGATTGCGATCGTTACCATTGCGGCCTTGATTGCGACCACGTGGGTTACTTGGTGCTGGCTTCTCTTCAACTGCTGGCGATGAACCAAAGAGACTCTTAATAAATCCAAAGAAACCACCAGTGCTTTCTGCTTTCGCTACTGTTTCAGTGCGAGCAGGGCGTGGCTGGCTCATTGGCGCAGGTTGTGTTGGTGTGATGCCTTTAACAGCAGCTTCTGGGCGCACTTTTACATCAGCATCTTTTTTGCTTACTGTTGTGTCTGTCTCGAGTTCACGAGCGGCTTCTTCCGCCATCACATAGCTGGCTTTTTGATCATCAAGACGTGGATCGTCATGACGCAAACGCTCTAGTTTGTAATGCGGAGTTTCTAAGTGCTTATTTGGAACCATCAACACATTTACTTTGAAGCGCGTTTCAATCTTGATGACTTCAGCACGCTTTTCATTCAAGAGGAAGGCAGCCACTTCGACTGGCACCTGAGTATGAATTGCTGCTGTGTTTTCCTTCATTGCCTCTTCTTGGATGATGCGCAGAACTTGCAATGCAGAAGATTCAGTGTCGCGAATGTGGCCAGTGCCGTTACAGCGTGGGCAGGTTACATGGCTACCTTCAGACAACGCAGGACGCAAGCGCTGACGAGACATTTCCATCAAGCCAAACTTGGAGATCTTGCCCATTTGAACGCGGGCGCGGTCATGGCGCAGGGCATCACGCAAGCGATTCTCAACATCCTTCTGCGCTTTGCTGGACTCCATGTCGATAAAGTCGATCACAATCAAGCCACCCAAGTCACGTAAACGTGCTTGACGGGCGATTTCATCGGCAGCTTCTAAGTTAGTGCGAGTCGCTGTCTCTTCAATATCGGAGCCACGAGTTGCGCGTGCCGAGTTAACGTCCACAGAAACCAAGGCTTCAGTGTGGTCGATCACGATTGCGCCGCCAGATGGCAATGGCACAGTGCGTGAGTACGCAGTTTCAATTTGATGCTCAATTTGGAAACGAGAGAACAAAGGCACGTCATCTTGGTAACGCTTCACGCGCGGCAAGTTGTCAGGCATCACTACAGACATAAATGCTGCAGCTTGTTCGTAGATATCATCGGTATCGATGAGGATCTCGCCAATATCAGGCTGGAAGTAATCGCGAATAGCGCGAATCACCAAGCTGGATTCAAGGTAAATCAATAGTGGAGCAGAGTTGCCCTTAGCGGCTTCATCAATCGCTTTCCACAATTGCATGAGGTAACTTAAGTCCCACTGCAATTCAGTGGCGTCTCGACCAATACCAGCGGTACGAGCAATGATGCTCATGCCATCTGCTACTTCTAATTGAGCCATTGCTTCACGGAGTTCTTGACGGTCTTCACCTTCAATGCGGCGGGAAACGCCACCTCCACGTGGGTTGTTTGGCATCAAGACCAAATAACGGCCCGCCAAGGAGATAAAGGACGTGAGGGCTGCGCCTTTTTGGCCGCGCTCTTCTTTTTCTACTTGAACAATGATTTCTTGACCTTCGCGCAAAGCATCCTTGATGGAAGCATTGCGGACATCGATACCTTCTTTAAAGTAACTACGGGCTACTTCCTTGAATGGCAAGAAGCCATGACGCTCTTCGCCGTAATTGACAAAGCAGGCCTCAAGGGAAGGTTCAATGCGGGTGATGACACCTTTGTAAATGTTGCCTTTGCGTTGTTCACGACCGGCAGCTTCGATATCAATATCAATGAGTTTTTGACCATCGACGATGGCAACTCGCAACTCTTCTTGTTGAGTTGCATTAAACAACATGCGTTTCATATAACACTCTCCTATGGGGGAGGGCGTCGTTGCGCGCTGCGTTAGGGGACAAGTTAAATACCACTTGGGACTAAGCCCAAGGCGGTTAATGAGTGTGGATCATGCAAATCTAGACATTTTTTGCCTAGTTCACCAGCTTAACTGTTGGTTAATTTGGTGCCACACTTGACGATCGCCGCAGAGACCTCCTTTAGGTCATCAATGCAGGCGCGCGCCTGAAAACTGTCTTCTAATCGCGGGTCGCGGCATACGGCACACCAACCCTGCGCCTCATTACAACGGGGGAGGGGCAACCCCGGGAGTCTTTTAAAGGGCGACTCCAAGCTCCACGATTCAAACCTGACTTCAGGTTGGTCTCGGGCCAATAAATTGGCTAGAGCGTTGATTATACGGCACAAGTTGCGTGACAATGGGGTATTGTTGAGTCCCTTGTCGTCCCCCGCCGGGGTCACAAGAGAGATAAATCATGAAATCCGAACCTATTTCCATGCCTTTAAAGGTAAAAATGCCTACTTCTTCAGCACCCGCTGCAGTTCAACTTCAGACCATCGGTCCGGAAGAGGCTGGCCAACGCTTGGATAACTACTTATTACGCTGGGCTAAAGGGGTTCCTAAAAGCCACGTTTACCGAATTATTCGCTCCGGGGAAGTCCGGGTGAATAAAAAGCGGGCCGAGCCAACCACTCGTCTGATTGAGGGCGACGTGGTGCGCGTTCCCCCAGTCCGGATTGCTGAACCCGCGCAAATGGCTGCAGTCAATTCCGCCCAAACTAAATCCCGGGCTCATGGCTATTCGGACAAGATGCCCATCCTTTTTGAGGATGAAGCACTCTTAATAGTGAATAAGCCAACCGGTTTGGCCGTCCATGGCGGCTCCGGTATTGCACTTGGGGTAATTGAAACGCTGCGCATTACTAGACCTGAACTCAAGTTTTTAGAGTTGGTACATCGCCTAGATCGAGATACTTCAGGAGTTTTGCTCTTAGCCAAAAAGCGCAGTGCCTTAGTAGAGCTGCATCGACAAATTCGTGAGGGTCAAACCGATAAGCGCTATTACTTGCTTGCACATGGTGAAATTATTCAGGGCGCGCAAACAATGCAGCTTAAATATCCGCTCCATAAATATCTTTTACCGAATGGCGAGCGGCGCGTTCGGGTTGATCCAGATGGCTTGCCAAGCCATACAGCCTTAAGGGTCACCAAAATACTCAAGCATGAAGATGCAGCCATTACTTTGGCTGAAGCCCAGCTCAAGACCGGGCGTACCCATCAGATTCGGGTTCACTTGCAAAAATTGGGACACGCGATTTTGGGTGATGATAAGTATGGCTTTGAGGATCTGGATAAGCAGATTAAATCTAAACGCTTATATCTACACGCTCATCTAGCTGGCTTTACTCATCCACGTACTGGTGAAAAAATGCGGATTGAATCACCATTACCTCCCGAATTTACGGCCATGATGAAAAACTTTGAGCAGCCAAAATAAGAATCAAGAAAATGTCTCAAGCAAATAAATTGAACCGCCCTTATGACCTGATTGTGTGGGATTGGGATGGCACCATCATGGATTCCACGCCGACAATCGTGCATTGCATTCAGCAGGCTTGTCGTGACTTGGGCTTTAAGGCGCCAGACGACACTTTGGCGAGTTCAGTGATTGGTTTGGGAATTCAGGATTCGCTACGTAGAGCAGTCCCCTGGATAGAGCCAATTCATTTTCCAAAACTTACCGAGCGATTCCGATATCACTACCTGGCAAAAGATCATGAGCTTGATTTATTTGTTGGTATCCGAGAGCTTTTGCAAGAGTTGCATGATCAACAGTTTCTGCTAAGTGTTGCTACAGGAAAGTCCCGCGTGGGTTTAGATCGCTCGCTCAAACATCATCAAATTGGACATCTCTTTCATGAGACTCGTACTGCAGACGAATCTTTTTCTAAGCCACATCCAGGAATGTTGCTTGAGCTCTCAGATGTGACCCAGGTGCCGACTCGTCGCATGCTGATGATCGGTGATACAACGCATGACTTGGATATGGCAGCGAATGCTGGTGTCGATGCGGTAGCGGTGACTTATGGTGCTCATCCTCCGAGCACTCTGAAGGAATCACCTTCATTGGCGCATGTGGATGATGTCGCGCAACTTTCACAATGGCTTAAAAATAATTTGCAATCCAATGAGTAACACGAAGGAATTGATAGATGGAAAATAATCCTAACCCTAACTGGGAGCGTCAAGCGCTTGAGCACCTCCTCTTGGAGAACTTAAAAGAGACTCGTAAGGCACGTCGCTGGAGGGTAGTCTTGCGGATTCTGACTTTATTGGTCATCGTGGGCGCCTTGCTTTCCATATTTGATTTTCATCTCCCAGGCAAAGGTATGGGAGTAGAAAAGCACACAGCCTTAGTGACATTAGAGGGCGAGATCTCATCGAGTTCAATGGCTAATGCGATGGATATCAATTCTTCTTTGTTATCTGCATTTGAGAATGAAAATAGTGCCGGTGTTGTATTACGCATTAATAGTCCTGGAGGCTCTCCAGTTCAGGCGGGCATGATCAATGATGAGATTCATCGCTTGCGTAAGCTTTACCCCAAGAAGCCGTTTTATGTTGTAGTCGAAGATATTTGTGCATCTGGTGGCTACTACGTTGCAGTGGCTGCCGATCAAATCTTGGTTGATAAAGCTAGCTTGGTAGGTTCTATTGGCGTGATCATGGAAGGTTTTGGTTTCACCGGCTTGATGGACAAGTTAGGTGTTACTCGTCGCATGATTACATCAGGCTCTAATAAGGGCATGTTGGATCCTTTTAGCAAAGAGAATCCAAAGCAAACTGAGATGGTGAAGACCATGATTGATGAAATTCATCAACAATTTATTGCGGTGGTGAAAGAAGGTCGTGGCGATCGCTTAAAAGATATTCCAGATTTATTTTCTGGTCGTATCTGGAATGGTGAACAGGCCGTCAAGATTGGTTTAGCTGATGGGTATGGAACGGTGGATACCGTTGCACGCGATATCTTTAAAGCGCCTGATATTCTGGACTACACCATGAAGGAAAACTTTGCCGAGCGGGTTGCTAAGCGCTTTGGCGCTGAGGCTGGCGCTGCTGCTGGTAAAGCTTTGGTAAAGACTCCGGATCTTAAATAAAGCAACAAACTAAATAAGAGGTCCGACTAGGCCAATAGTAGAAATACTGTTGGCCTATTTTGTAGTGAGGCACAGGCAGCTTCATTCGGGTAGCGTTTGCGCCAATCTGCAATCGATAGTGTTGTGATCATTTCCGATGGCAGGCTAAGATCCACTCCAAGACAGAGCAAGCTTTGTGGCGCTAGCGAGTTGATGCAAGCCATCAGCATCGCAGTATTGCGATAGGGCGTCTCAATCCAAATTTGCGTTTGTTGTAATTTGCGAGACTCCACTTCTAATTGCTTTAGCTTAGCTGTGCGCTCATGTGTGTCATGAGGCAAGTAGCCCTGAAATGCAAAGCGTTGACCGTTGAGTCCACTTGCCATTAGGCCTAACAAAATAGAGCTAGGGCCAATCAGTGGTTTTACTTTGGCGCCCAGCTTATGTGCTGCCAATACTAGCTCTGCCCCAGGGTCTGCAACACCAGGTACGCCTGCTTCAGACATCAATCCCATGTCATGTCCAGCAAGTAATGGTTTGAGTAAATCTGCGGGCTTTACGGAGTCACCATACTTGGCGTTACGTGCAGCACCACGCCATTCACTCATTTGCATTTCTTGAATAGTGCATACCAATGGAGAAACAGAGTCAATTGCTTTTAATAGCGCCCGCGCTGTCTTGGCATCCTCAACAATCCAATGTTTTAACTTAGCGGATTGTGAAATCGTTTCAGATGGCAGCACCCAGGGTAATTGTTCTACACGACCATCATCGCCCAATGTGTTGGGAACCAAATACAGAGTGCCGAGTGTGCTCATGAATAACTTTTTCTTATTTCTTGGGTGGAATTACGAAACCAGCATCACGTAATAAGCCTGTTAAGGCAATCAGGGGTAAGCCAATTAAAGCGGTTGGGTCAGCACTCTTGATTGACTCTAGTAGGCTGATGCCAAGCCCTTCTGACTTGGCACTACCAGCGCAATCATAAGGTTCTTCAGCCATCAGGTAAGCCTCGAGAGCGCTGTCTGGAAGTTTGCGAAAGGTGACTTCAGTAGGAATGCATAACGTAGTTTGCGCTTCACCCTTCATCAAACACAGTGCTGTTTGAAAGGTTACAGTTTGACCACGCATGAGTTGTAGCTGCGCTAGTGCTCTTTCAAAATTTCCGGGTTTGCCAATCGCTGCGCCACAGAGATCCGCAACTTGATCAGAGCCAATCACCCAAGTATCTGGATGTTGTTTAGCAACCGCTGCTGCTTTGGCATGTGCTAGGCGTAGCGCTAAATCAAGGGTGCTCTCGCCAGTAAGTGGTGTTTCATCGACCTTCGGTGAAATGACTTCAAATGGAATACGCAGACGCTCTAATAGTTCGCGGCGGTATTGGGATGTAGATCCCAGGATTAGGGGTGGGTTTTGGAAACTACTCATGGTGTTCTGTGCTTTCAAGTGCAGCTTCATTTAGACTGATGCTATGAATCGTAATCAAGTTTTACCTCAAGTCGAACTATCTGCTGAGCCTAGCGCTTTAAAGAGGATAGATTTTTGTGCCCCTCAATCTTACAAAGGCGCAGGATTTCTTGGCATCCTAGACATGCCAAGAGTGGCAGAAGAGGCTTCGGCCGTCAGTCCAGGCGATGGCTTTCATTGGTCTGTGGAGACTTATTTTGAAGATTCTCCTGGAAGCGAGCCTCATCAAATTCTCGAATTAGGCCTAAAAGGGCGTCTAAACCTCATCTGCCAGCGTTGTTTGCAGGATTGTGCGGTTGATTTGGACGAAAAACGTCGATTTATTCTGGTTTTGACAGATTCTGAGGCCGATGAATACCCTCTTGAGGACGAGGAGCAAGAGCCCCTGGTCGTAAATCAACACTTCAACCTCCTGGAAACCATTGAGGATGAGGTTTTGCTGTCTTTGCCGCTGATTCCAAAACATCCCGATGGTTTTTGTGAGCCCCATGCATCCACCTTTGGGGATGGGGATGAGGAGGGGGCCTCAAATGAGCGGGAAAATCCCTTTAACATATTGAAAAATATGAAGAAAAACTGAAATCTGAGGTCTGATTTCAGCTGTTGTTTTAAGTATCTTTTGTCAATAAATCAAGCATTTAGGCGTATTTCCATGCTAGAATATCGCCTTGCTTAGGAGTTCAATATGGCCGTTCAACAAAACAAAAAATCACCTTCCAAACGTGGCATGCACCGTGCGCACGACTTCTTGACCGCACCTGCTACGGCTGTTGAAGCCACAACTGGTGAGGCTCATTTGCGCCACCACATTTCACCTAACGGCTACTATCGTGGTCGTAAAGTTGTTAAAACTAAAAACGACTAATTTTTTAGTCTAAACAGATTGAAGCGGCTCCAGTAAAAGCCGCTTTTTTCTTGGATAAATCAATTGCAGCAATCAATGAGCTTATGAGCGTTACTCTCGCTATTGATGCCATGGGCGGAGATCATGGACTCGTCGTGACGGTTCCAGCTGCCTGTGATTTTTTAGAAAAACACTCTGATGTGAAGATTGCCCTTGTTGGCGATCCCGATTTAATCAAGCAAGCCTTGAGTAAATCCCCCAAAGCTCCTATGGAGCGCATTCAAATTATTCCTGCTAGTGAAGTTGTCTTGATGGATGATCCTATCGAGGTTGCCTTACGTCGCAAAAAAGATTCTTCCATGCGTGTTGCCATCGAACAAGTGAAAGAGGGCGCTGCTGATGCTGTGATCTCTTCTGGCAATACTGGCGCGCTCATGGCGATTTCTCGCTATATTCTGAAAACACTGGATGGCGTTGATCGTCCTGCGATTGCTGCTGCTATCCCCAATGAACTTGGGCTCGGCACGACTATGTTGGATCTCGGAGCGAATGCCGACTGTGAGCCTATGCATTTAGTCCAGTTTGCCGAAATGGCTAATGTGATGGTGCAAGTGGTGGATGGCAAACAAAACCCTTCAATTGGCCTTCTTAATATTGGTGAAGAAGTGATCAAGGGTAATCAGGTAGTGAAGCAAACCGGTGAACTACTTCGTCAAACTGCTTTAAATTTTTATGGCAATGTAGAAGGCAATGATATTTTCAAAGGCACTACAGATATCGTGGTGTGCGATGGTTTCGTTGGTAACGCTGTTCTAAAAGGTAGCGAAGGTTTGGCAAAAATGATGAGCGGATTGATTCGCCAAGAATTTAATCGCTCATGGCTTACCAAGTTAATGGCGATTTGCGCTATGGTGCCATTGCTGAGAGTTCGTAAGCGCGTTGATCATCGTCGTTATAACGGCGCGGTATTGTTGGGTTTGCGTGGTTGCGTAATCAAGAGTCATGGTTCTGCTGATCGCTTTGCCTTTGGCTTTGCTTTAGACCGCGCCTATGAAGCAGCTAAGAACCGCATGGTAGAGCGTATTGCTGCAGCGTTTGTGGTGGAGACAAAAGAATGAGTATCTTTGCAAGAGTGGCCGGTACTGGTAGTTATCTTCCCGAGTTGCGCCTAACCAACCAGGATTTAGTTGAGCGTCTCGCCAAAACTGGCTTAGAGACCAGCGATGAGTGGATTAAAACACGTAGTGGTATTTCTGCGCGTCACTTCGCGGCTCAGAATGAGTTGACGAGTGATCTAGCAGTGAAGGCTTCACAAGCTGCATTAGATAGCGCAGGCATTACCTCTGAAGATTTAGATCTGATTATTTTGGCTACGTCTACGCCAGACCATTTAGGTGGCTTTCCAAGTACGGCTTGTGTAGTGCAAGACAAATTAGGCGCACATACTGCTTGTGCAGCTTTCGATGTGCAAGCAGTATGTGCTGGCTTTACTTATGCACTTGCTATTGCAGATGCGTTTATTCGTTCTGGTTCATACAAAAAAGTATTAGTGATTGGTGCTGAGACCTTCTCACGCATCCTCAATTTTCAAGATCGCGGAACTTGCGTCTTATTTGGCGATGGTGCTGGAGCTGTCGTGCTCGAGGCCTCTAAAGAAGCAGGCATTTTATCTACTGCACTTCATGCTGATGGTAGTCAGCGCGATATTTTGTGCGTTCCTGGGCGTGCTGGGAATGGTGAAGTGCATGGCTCACCATTCATGACCATGGACGGTCCCGCTGTCTTTAAGCTTGCTGTCAAAGTCTTAGAGCAAGTCGCACATGAGGTGCTTGAAAAAGCGAATCTCAAGCCTGAGCAAATCGATTGGTTAGTGCCGCATCAAGCCAACATTCGCATTATGGAAGGCACAGCCAAAAAGATGGGCATGTCCATGGATAAGGTAATTGTTACCGTTCATGAGCATGGCAATACCTCAGCTGCCTCTATTCCATTGGCACTGGATTCTGGAGTGCGCTCTGGACAAATCAAGCGTGGTCAACATCTTTTGTTAGAGGGTGTTGGTGGTGGTTTCGCTTGGGGCGCGGTTGCCATTAAATATTAAGAACAGTTCACCTCTTATTTATCCATCTCTTTAATTTCTTTCACTAGCGAATTAATCACATGACATTTGCATTTGTATTCCCAGGTCAAGGCTCTCAATCTGTCGGTATGCTCAACTCTATTTCTGAGCGTCCAGAAGTACGTGCAACATTACAAGAGGCTTCCGAAGCCCTGGGTGAAAATGTTGCAAAGCTCATTGCTGAAGGCCCTGCAGAGGCTTTGTCATTAACTACCAATACGCAGCCTGTGATGTTGACTGCTGCTGTGGCTTTTTATCGCGCCTGGTTAGCTGCGGGTGGTCCCGCCCCTAAGGTGATGGCTGGTCATAGTCTTGGCGAGTACTCTGCATTGGTGGCTTCTGGCGTGATTGCTTTTAAGGATGCAGTGCCTTTAGTGCGTTTCCGTGCTGAAGCGATGCAAAGTGCTGTGCCAGTGGGTACTGGCGGTATGGCGGCTATTCTAGGTTTAGATGATGCAGCCGTGATTCAGGTTTGTGCTGAAGCTAGTGCAGCATCTGGTGGTGTAGTTGAAGCTGTGAATTTCAATGCCCCCGGTCAAGTGGTCATTGCGGGCGCAAGTGATGCTGTTACCAAAGCATGCGAGTTATTAAAAGCAGCTGGCGCTAAACGTGCATTGCCATTGCCAGTATCTGCACCATTTCATTCTTCTTTGTTGCAACCCGCCTCTGAAAAACTCAAAGGCTACTTGGCTAATATTGAATTTAAGGTCCCCAGTATTTCCGTGATTAATAACGTGGATGTTGAAATCTTGAATGACCCTGCAGCAATTAAAGATGCATTGGTGCGTCAAGCTGCTAAGCCGGTACGCTGGCAAGAAACTATTCAGGCCATGGCCTCTCAAGGTATCACTCAAGTGGTGGAGTGCGGTCCTGGCAAAGTATTGGCGGGCCTTACTAAGCGCATTAATGATCAAGTTACTGGTGTGCCAGTATTTGACGAAGCTAGCTTGAATGAAGTTCTGGCAAGCTTCAAATAAAATCGATAAATAAAATACAAGAAGTATTTAAAACAGCGGAAGACAAATATGAATCTCGACTTAAGCGGACAAATTGCCTTAGTAACTGGTGCCTCACGTGGAATCGGTCAAGCAATTGCAGACGAGTTAGTGAAGTGCGGCGCTAAGGTGATTGGCACTGCTACCTCAGAGAGTGGTGCTAGAGCGATTGATGAGCGTTTGAAGGCTTCGGGCGGCGCCGGTAAGGTATTGAACGTAACCGCGCCAAATGCTTGTGAAGAAATTATTGATTTGATCGTAAAAGAGTATGGCGGCATTAATATTTTGGTAAATAACGCGGGTATCACGCGTGATAACTTGTCAATGCGCATGAAGTCTGATGAATGGACTGACGTGATTGATACCAACCTCAGTTCAGTTTTTCGCCTGTCTCAAGCGGTGATGCGTCCAATGATGAAAGCACGTAGTGGCCGCATTATTAATATCACTTCTATTGTTGGTCATATGGGCAATCCTGGACAGGCAAATTACGCTGCTGCAAAAGCGGGCGTTTCTGGAATGACTCGTGCCTTAGCTCGTGAAATTGGCAGTCGAAATATCACTGTCAATTGCGTGGCCCCTGGATTTATCGATACCGATATGACCCGTGCTTTGAGTGAAGAGCAGCAAAATGCCCTAAAAGTGAACATTCCTTTGGCTAGATTGGGTAGCCCAGAGGATGTGGCCCAGGCAGTGGCATTTTTAGCCTCTCCGGCTGCTGGTTACATTACGGGTAACACCCTACACGTCAATGGCGGACTCTATTTAGCCTAACGGCAAAGCAAGGATTTGGTCATTTTTAGGCGAATTTGCTAATTCGGTCCGCCAAACTGATAAAATCCTTTCATCGTTTTTACAACCCCTGGGGAAATTAATGGACAACATCGAACAACGCGTTAAGAAAATCGTCGCTGAGCAATTAGGCGTCGCAGAAGGAGATATTAAGAATGAATCTTCTTTCGTGAACGACTTGGGCGCTGACTCTCTTGACACTGTTGAACTGGTTATGGCTTTAGAAGATGAATTCGGCATCGAAATTCCTGATGAGGAAGCTGAAAAGATCACTACAGTTCAGCTCGCGATCGACTTCGCTCAATCTAAAGCTCAGGGTTAATTCCCTAGCTTAGGTACTACTGTGTCAGTATCAAATGGCCGACGCCGGGTAGTTGTTACCGGCCTTGGCCTCATCTCACCTGTTGGTAATTCAGTTGATGTAGCTTGGTCTAATTTGCTCGCGGGCAAATCTGGCATTGCTACCATCACTAAGTTTGACCACACTCCGCTTAGCGTTCATTTCGCTGGAGAGGTGAAAGATTTCAATGTTGAAGAATATGTTTCTGCCAAAGAAGCGCGTCACATGGATACTTTTATCCATTACGGCATCGCTGCTGGCACGCAAGCTATTCGAGATAGTGGTTTAGAGATTACAGAGCAAAACGCTGAGCGCGTTGGCGTCATGGTTGGCTCCGGTATTGGCGGCCTGCCGATGATTGAAGAAACAGGTGCTGAGTTATTGGCTCGCGGCCCACGTCGCATCTCACCATTCTTTGTTCCGGGCTCAATCATCAATATGATTTCTGGGCACCTCAGCATCTTGTTTGGCCTTAAAGGCCCAAACGTTGCTGCGGTCACTGCTTGTACAACTGGTTTACATAGCATCGGTTTGGCTGCACGTTTAATTCAGTATGGTGATGCGGATGTAATGGTTGCCGGTGGTGCTGAATCCACGATCTCTGCTTTGGGTGTTGGCGGCTTTGCTTCTGCAAGAGCGTTATCTACTCGCAATGATGATCCCGCAACTGCATCACGTCCTTGGGATAAAGACCGCGATGGTTTTGTTCTCGGTGAGGGTGCTGGCGTAGTAGTGCTTGAAGAATACGAACATGCTAAAGCTCGCGGCGCAAAAATCTATTGCGAACTCCTTGGCTTTGGCATGAGTGGTGATGCGTATCACATGACCGCTCCAAATATGGATGGTCCACGCCGTTGCATGGTCAATGCAATGCGTGATGCAGGCTTGAATGCTGATCAAATTCAATATATCAATGCTCACGGTACTTCTACGCCGTTGGGTGACAAGAATGAAACTGGCGCTATTAAGGCCGCTCTTGGCGACCACGCTAAGAAGACCTTGATCAATTCCACCAAGTCTATGACAGGTCACCTTTTGGGTGGTGCTGGTGGTTTGGAGTCCGTTTTCACGATTTTGGCTCTTCATAACCAAAAATCGCCACCTACGATCAATATCTTCAATCAAGACCCTGAGTGTGACTTGGACTACTGCGCCAACACCGCTAGGGATGTGAAGATTGACCATGCAGTCAAAAACAATTTTGGCTTTGGGGGTACTAACGGTACCTTGATTTTTGGCAAACTGACCTAATATTCTAATTATCTTCATTGTTGGTCTTTACCAAGTAGGTCTATAGCATTATGAAAAAGTACTTAATTGCGCTCATGGCTATTTTTAGTCTTGGGCAACTGACGTTCATCTCAACAGCTTCTGCTCAAAATCCGCGGGTGACCATTCCTGACTTTGCAGATTTGGTTGAACGCGCTAGTCCAGCCGTTGTGAATATTCGCACTACTGAAAAAGTAGTAGTGCAGCAGGCTCAAGGTGGGATACCTGGAATGCCTGAAGATCAAGCTGAATTTTTTCGTCGCTTCTTTGGCGTGCCTATTCCTGGTATGCCGAATGGACCTAAGCAGGCGCAACCAAATCCTGGTAAGCCACAAGAGGCAGATCGAGGCGTGGGCTCTGGATTCATTATTGAATCTAATGGATTAATTTTGACTAACGCGCACGTCGTTGAAGGTGCCACTACTATTTATGTGACCTTAACTGATAAGCGTGAGTTCAAAGCAAAGTTGCTGGGTATGGATAAACGTACTGACGTAGCGGTTGTCAAAATTGAAGCGCGTGATTTACCAAAGTTGCCCTTAGGCGATTCATCTAGGGTGCGAGTTGGTGAATGGGTTCTGGCAATTGGTTCTCCATTTGGCCTTGAGAACACGGTCACAGCAGGTATCGTCTCAGCCAAGAGTCGCGACACTGGCGACTATTTACCCTTTATCCAGACAGACGTTGCGGTGAATCCAGGTAACTCTGGTGGCCCACTCTTAAATACCGCTGGTCAAGTGATCGGCATCAACTCTCAAATCTTTAGTCGCTCTGGCGGCTACATGGGAATTTCATTTGCAATTCCGATTGATGAGGCAATGCGTGTTGCAGATCAGTTGCGTACCAATGGCAAGATGACTCGTGGCCGCATTGGCGTTGCCTTGGGTGAGATGACCAAGGAAGTGGCTGAGAGTTTGGGTTTGGGTAAACCACGTGGAGCTTATGTTCGTAACGTTGAACCGGGTGGTCCCGCGGCTGCTGGTGGAATTGAAGCAGGCGATGTGATTCTGAGCTTCAATGGCAAAGATATTTCTAAGTCCACCGATTTGCCTAGAGTCGTTGGTGAAACCAAGCCAGGTACTTCTGTGCCTGTGCAAGTTTGGCGTAAGGGTGGAGCTCGCGATTTAAATGTTACTGTCACGGATACTGAATCTACTCAGGCGGCCATCAAGAAGCCGGATACACCCGCAGCAAATAGCAGTAGTGCGAACACCCTCGGTGTTAGCGTCAGCGAACTTTCAGATGCCAAAAAGAAGGATTTAAATATCAAGGGTGGGGTTGAGGTTACCGGTTTAGGTGATGGCCCCCTGGCTAAAGTCGGAATTCGACCTGGAGACGTCATTATTCGGGTTGCAGATGCTGATATTACGAGTGTTAAGCAGTTTGAGGCGCTGGTGAAGGGTTTGGACGCCAATAAGGCTGTTCCGGTCTTTATTCGCCGTGCTGACAGCACTTTGGTAGTCCCTGTAAGGCCTAAATAACCCTATTTTGGGCCTAAAAATGGGGTTTGGCGCCTTTTGGGCGCCACCCCATTACAATCACTTTAAGACGACTTTTTGCAGCGCATCATCGTGGTGCGTTCTGACAAGGCGTTTTTTGAATGACCTATTAAGACGCTATGGATTTAATCCGCAATTTTTCTATCATCGCCCATATCGATCACGGCAAATCGACGCTTGCCGATCGCATTATTCAACTCTGTGGTGGCCTCTCCGATCGCGAAATGGAAGCTCAAGTTCTCGACTCAATGGATATTGAGCGTGAGCGCGGCATCACCATTAAGGCGCAAACAGCCGCTTTAAATTACAAAGCTAAAGACGGCAAGATCTACAACATCAACCTCATCGATACCCCGGGGCACGTTGACTTCTCTTACGAGGTGAGTCGCTCATTGTCTGCTTGTGAGGGCGCCTTGTTAGTGGTGGATGCTAGCCAAGGCGTTGAGGCGCAAACGGTTGCAAACTGTTATATGGCTCTAGAGCTGGGTGTTGAGGTTGTGCCCGTTCTCAATAAGATTGACTTGCCACAAGCGGATCCTGATCGCGCTAAAAAAGAAATTGAAGACGTGATTGGTATCGATGCGTCTGAAGCAGTGACCTGCTCAGCCAAAACTGGCATGGGTGTTACGGATGTGATCGAAGAAATGATTGCCAGGGTACCGCCGCCAAAGGGCAATGCAACAGATCCATTGCAAGCTTTGATCATTGACTCTTGGTTTGACAACTACGTAGGTGTTGTCATGTTGGTGCGTGTTGTGAACGGCACCTTAAAACCAAAAGAAAAAATTACTTTAATGGCTAATGGCTCAAGCCATTTAGTTGAGCACGTAGGTGTGTTTAGTCCGAAGTCAGTAGATCGCCCAGAGTTATCTGCAGGTCAAGTGGGCTTTGTGATTGCTGGTATTAAAGAATTAAAAGCTGCCAAAGTGGGCGACACCGTTACACATACTCCTGGACAGCAAGGCAGAGTGCCTGCTTCAGAGCCACTGCCTGGTTTCAAAGAGGTGAAGCCGCAAGTCTTTGCTGGTTTATATCCAGTAGAAGCTAGTGAATATGACCAGTTGCGTGAGTCCCTTGAAAAGCTCAAGCTAAATGATGCTTCACTCTTGTATGAGCCAGAGGTATCGCAGGCTCTTGGGTTTGGATTCCGTTGTGGCTTCTTGGGTTTGTTGCACATGGAGATTGTGCAAGAGCGCTTAGAGCGCCAGTACGGTATGAATCTCATCACGACCGCTCCAACGGTGGTGTATCAAGTAGAACAATCTGACGGCACGCTCATGATGGTGGATAACCCATCGAAGATGCCAGAGGCTAGCAAGATCAATACCATTCTTGAGCCGATCGTGACGGTCAATTTATACATGCCACAAGAGTATGTAGGGGCGATGATTACCTTGTGCGTTGGTAAGCGCGGTATTCAGATGGATATGAATTACCTAGGTCGTCAGGTCAAGCTCACATATGAGCTGCCGATGGCTGAGATTGTCTTGGACTTCTTTGACAAAATGAAATCCATCTCACGTGGTTACGCATCTATGGATTACGAGTTCAAAGAATATCGGCCGGCAGATGTGGTCAAAGTCGACATTCTGATTAATAGCGAGCGGGTTGATGCCCTTTCTGTGATTGTTCACCGCAGTAATAGTCAGCATCGTGGGCGCGAAGTAGTTGCGAAGATGCGCGGCATTATTCCTCGTCAAATGTTTGATGTAGCTATTCAGGCGGCAATTGGTAGCAATATCGTTGCGCGTGAAAACGTCAAAGCTCTGCGTAAAAACGTTTTAGCTAAATGCTACGGCGGCGACATCTCTCGTAAGCGTAAGTTATTAGAGAAGCAAAAAGAAGGCAAGAAACGTATGAAGCAAGTAGGTAACGTGGAAATTCCGCAAGAAGCCTTCTTGGCTATTCTGCAGGTGGAGGATTAATGAACTTTGCTTTAGTCCTTTTCATCTTGGTGATTGTTTCCGGCATCGCTTGGGTTGCAGATAAATTGCATTTTGCACCGCAAAGACGTTTGGCCGGTAATGACCGCATGCCTTTATGGCTTGAATACACTGCTGGCTTCTTCCCTGTCATTTGCGCAGTCTTTGTCTTACGCTCTTTTATTGCTGAGCCTTTCAAGATTCCTTCGGGCTCAATGATTCCGACATTGCAAATTGGCGATTTCATTTTGGTCAATAAATTTACCTACGGTATTCGCCTTCCAGTGTTGAATCAAAAGGTAGTTGACTTAGGTTCGCCCAAGCGTGGCGATGTGGTGGTGTTCCGTTACCCACGAGATGAGTCAGTGGATTACATTAAGCGTGTAGTGGCATTGCCAGGTGATGAAATCACGTATGAGAATAAGCGTCTGACTATTAATGGCCAAGCATTGCAATACAGTGGTGGCGAGCCGTACCTCGATCCTGAGAACATGCGCTATGCCAAGCGTTTCACAGAAACCTTCCCAGCAGACTTGGGCGGTAATCGTCATGACATCCTCAATGATCCGGATCGCCCTGCAACTGTATTTCCGACCGAGCGTTTTCCGGGTTCTGAGTTTTGCCAGTATCAACAATCTGGCGTGACCTGTAAGGTACCTCCAGGGCATTACTTCGCCATGGGTGATAACCGTGACAACAGTGCAGACTCACGTTACTGGGGTTTTGTGCCGGATAAAAATATCGTCGGCAAAGCCTTCTTTGTGTGGTTAAACCTAGGTAATCTTGGCCGTATAGGCGGATTCGAGTAAAAATCATGAATGCGCGCGCCGTTATCGAAACTGGGCCGCTGCAAGAGCGCCTTGGCTATACCTTCAAGAAGATTGAACTACTGAATCAAGCCTTGACTCATCGTAGTCATAGCAAGAAAAATAATGAGCGACTTGAGTTCTTGGGCGACTCTATTCTCAATTGCGTAGTGGCAGAGATGCTCTATGAGCGCTATTCTGATTTAGATGAGGGTGACCTCTCTCGTGTGAGGGCAAACTTAGTAAAGCAACAGGCTTTATACGAAATCGCCCAAACTTTATCTTTATCTGATTACCTGCGTTTAGGTGAGGGTGAGTTGAAGAGTGGCGGATTTCGTCGTCCCTCAATTCTGGCTGATACCTTAGAGGCAGTGACTGGCGCCATCTTTATGGATGGCGGTTTTGAAGCCGCTAAGGCAAGCTTACGTAAGCTATATTCCATTATCTTGGCAAACGTAGATCCGAAAACCTTGGGTAAAGACGATAAGACTTTATTGCAAGAGTGCCTACAAGGCTATCAATTGCCATTGCCAACCTATAACGTTACTGGCACTACTGGCGCGGCACATAATCAGCAGTTTGAAGTAGAGTGCCTCATACCTAGCCACAAAGTGGCAGTCAAAGGTGGGGGCGCCTCACGTCGCGCCGCTGAACAAGCAGCCGCCAAGTTGGCCTTGATTGCCATGCTCAAAGCGTTGCCCCAAGAATCTCGCAAACCTAAGAAGACTCGATCGGCTAAAAAGAAGGCAGCTAAAAAAGAAGTGACCGAAGAGCAGTTCAATCTCAAGCTGAAGGGCTAATCGTGTTTAGATGCGGCACCATCGCCATTGTTGGGCGTCCTAATATGGGTAAATCAACACTCCTTAATGCATTAGTCGGCCAGAAGATCAGCATTACTTCTCGCAAGGCGCAAACTACACGCCATCGCATTTTGGGTATCCAGAATCGCGAAGAGGCGCAGTTCATTTTTATCGATACACCCGGTTTTCAAACGCGTTTAATGAATACATTAAACAAAGCATTAAATCGCACTGTCACTACCGCCTTGCAAGATGTCAATGTTGCTTGTTTTGTGGTTGAGGCTGGTTACTTTGGTGAAGATGATAAGAAAGTATTGAAGTTATTGCCAGATGATTTGCCGGTTGTTTTGGTGCTCAATAAATTAGACTTATTTAACAGTCGCTTTCAGACCCCATCGGAGCGCGATCAAGCCCTGCTGAGCTTCATCAAAGAAATGGCTCGCCCTTGGTGCGAATTAGGCGGTCACGAAGATCAGAAGTGTGAGTTTGCTGAAATCGTGCCGATGAGCGCCAAAAGTCCTGGCGATATTGAAAGATTATTGGATGTCCTCGAGGGCTATCTACCTGAGGCGCCAGCTGTCTACGACGGCGATACCATTACCGACCGTAGTGAGCGCTTCCTGGCAGCTGAAATTCTGCGTGAAAAAGTATTTCGCTTCACTGGCGAAGAATTGCCTTACACCAGCACCGTTGTGATTGATCAGTTCAAGATGGATGGCAAGATGCGTCGTATTGCAGCGACCATCTTAGTAGATCGCGATAGTCATAAAGCGATGATCATTGGTCAAAAAGGTGAGCGCCTGAAAAAGATTTCTACTGATGCCCGCATTGATATGGAAAAGCTCTTTGATGGCAAAGTCTTTTTAGAGACCTGGGTAAAGGTCAAGCGTGGCTGGGCAGATGATCGTGCCGAACTCCGGGCGCAAGGGCTGGAATAAATTTCATGGCCTCGATTCGTGTTGCTGACGAGCCTGCTTTTGTATTGCACAGCATTCCCTATAAAGAGACCAGCTTAATTCTGGATGTGTTTACTCGGCAATATGGTCGTATGGCCTTAATTGCTAAGGGGGCTAAACGTCCGCACTCAACTCTTAGGCCTGTATTACAACGCTTTCAGCCGCTGCTTGTTTCTTGGAGTGGTAAATCAGAATTACGCACCCTAACTAAGTCAGAGTGGGTGGGTGGCATGCCCTCTTTGGTAGGTGATGCATTGCTCTGCGGCTTCTATCTCAATGAACTGCTTGTGAAGTTTTTGGCTCGTGAAGATGATTACGAAAAACTCTACGATCGCTATGCAGAGACGGTTAATGCGCTATCTAACCTTGAGTTTGAATCTAAAGGCTTAGAAGAAATTCTGCGACCATTTGAGTTATCGCTCTTGCAGGAGACGGGCTATGCGGCCGCCTTGGATCATTGTGTTGAAACCAATGAGGCACCGCTAGCTCAAGAGCAGTACGTCTATCAACCGGAGCGAGGGGTTCGTCCTGTTCAAGTAGATGACCCTGGACATTGGCCTGTTCTTGCTGGCAAATCTCTTTTGGCGATTGCAGCAGGCGATTTTTCGGATCCCGAGACGCTTTCTGAGAGCAAGCAATTAATGCGCTTTCTGCTTGGTCTGCATTTGCAGGATCAGGTATTGACGACTCGCCAGATTTTGATTGATTTGAAGAAAATCTAGTAATCTACAGAGATGAGTAATCCCCAAGCCCTTGAACTAGGTATCAATATTGACCACGTCGCCACTTTGCGTAATGCGCGTGGCACGATCTATCCCGATCCGCTCAGAGCGGCAGCTTTGGCTGAGGAAGCTGGTGCTGATCTTATTACTTTGCATTTGCGTGAAGACCGTCGTCATATTAAAGATGCTGACTTGCTGGCACTTCGCCCACTGATTAAAACCCGCATGAACTTAGAGTGCGCAGTAACACCGGAGATGATTGGTATCGCATGCAAGGTCAAGCCACACGATGTGTGTCTGGTTCCTGAAAAGCGTGAAGAAGTTACGACTGAGGGTGGATTAGATGTATTGGGTCACTTTGATGCGGTAAAGGCGGCAACCAAGAAATTAATTGATGCTGGCATCCGCGTATCTCTCTTTATTGATCCTGAAGAAAAGCAAATTCAGGCAGCTAAAGACGTGGGCGCAGCTGTAGTGGAGTTACATACTGGTCGTTATGCGGATTTATCTGGTGCTGCGCAGGCGACAGAGCTGGAGCGCATTCGTAAGGCAGCGATATTTGGAAAAAGTATCGGCCTGAGAGTCAATGCTGGCCATGGTTTGCACGAAGGCAATGTGAAACCTGTTGCTGCAATAGCCGAATTATCTGAGCTCAATATTGGCCATGCCATTGTTGCTGAAGCATTATTCAAAGGTTGGCAAAAGGCTATTATCGACATGAAAGCCTTGATGGTTCAGGGTAGAGCAAGCTCTTAGAGTTGATAGACAACAACATTTACATCCCATGATCATCGGCATCGGTACTGACATTCTGCAGATTGAGCGCTTACAAGCGGCGTACGATCGTACCAATGGCCGCTTAGCTGAAAAAATTCTGGGGCCAGATGAGATGTTGGTATTTAAGCATCGTCTTGCCAGAAATCATAAGCGCGGTATTGCGTTCTTAGCTACGCGTTTTGCTGCTAAGGAGGCATTCTCAAAAGCGATTGGTTTGGGAATGAGAATGCCGATGACTTGGCGCTCGCTTCAGACTTTAAATGAACCCAGTGGTAAGCCAGTCACTAGCTACTTGGGCGCTTTGGCTCAATTCATGCAGGAAAAAAACTGGGAAGCTCACGTCACTGTGAGCGATGAACAAGATATGGCAATTGCACACGTAATTGTTACTCAGAAATAAAGAATAAAACAGAGGCATAAATGACAAAATCCACCATGAATCCCGGCCCAGTCACTCTAGATGTAGTTGGTCTTGAATTAAATGCTGAGGATCGCCGCCGCATTTTGCATCCCCTGACTGGTGGCGTGATTTTGTTTGGTAGAAACTTCGCCAATCGTCAGCAACTCACTAAGTTGACTGCAGCCATTAAGAAGCTGCGCCCTGATGTGCTGATATCCATTGATCATGAGGGCGGTCGAGTACAGCGCGCAAGAACAGACGGCTTTACTCATCTTCCTGCAATGCGTAAGTTAGGTGAATTGTGGGGTGCTAAAAATAAATCAACTCATGCTGCAGAATCTGCTGCTATTGCAATGGCTGCAGCAACAGCTTGTGGTTATGTTCTCGCTGCTGAGTTACGTGCTTGCGGTGTTGATTTCAGCTTTACGCCGGTGTTGGATTTAGATTTCGGACGTAGTGGCGTGATTGGCGATAGATCATTTAGTCGTGATCCGCAAATCGTATTTGCTTTGTCGAAGAGCTTGAATGAAGGTTTGCGTCTCGCGGGGATGGCTAATTGTGGCAAGCATTTCCCTGGGCATGGTTGGGCTGAAGCAGATTCGCATGTAGCTATCCCGGTAGATGAGCGCTCATTAAAAGAAATCTTGAATGATGATGCCAAGCCTTACGAGTGGTTAGATCTCAGCTTAGCTTCGGTCATGCCAGCGCATGTGATCTATCCAAAGGTAGATAAGAACCCAGCGGGATTTTCAAAGGTCTGGCTCCACTCCATCTTGCGTCAAGAGTTGGGCTTTGAGGGTGTAATCTTTAGTGATGACCTTTCCATGGAAGGCGCCAGTGTTGCTGGATCAGTAGTGAAGGGCGCGGAGATGGCGCTAGAGGCTGGTTGCGATGCGGTATTAATCTGCAATCGTCCAGACCTTGCTGATCAGCTATTAAGTAAGCTAAAGGTATCAAAAGCCAAGCAAGAAGAGTCAAAAGCGCGTTTAAATAAGTTAATGCCGACTGCGCTTGCATTGGGTTGGGGCGAGTTGCAAAATGAAGTTGAGTATCAGCATGCCAAAGGGTTGCTTGAGCAGTTAAAGCTGATTGCATAAACATTATTGTGGCAATAAAAAAGCCCGGCATGCCGGGCTTTTTAACATCTGTAGTGTGCTAATTAGTTAGCGCGGCTACGGTATTCACCAGTGCGAGTATCGATCTCGATTTTGTCGCCAGTGTTGCAGAACAATGGAACTTGCAATTCATAGCCTGTTGCCAATTTTGCAGTCTTCAATACTTTGCCTGAGCTCGTATCACCTTTAACTGCTGGTTCTGTGTAAATGATTTCACGAACCAATGAGTTAGGCATTGCTACTGAGAGTGCTTTACCTTCGTAGAACACTACTTCGCATGGCATGCTTTCTTCAAGGTAGTTCAATGCATCACCCATGAATTCAGCTTCAACTTCGTATTGGTTGTATTCGGTATCCATGAACACGTACATTGGATCAGCGAAATAAGAGTAAGTACATTCTTTCTTATCGAGAATCACAACATCAAACTTGTCATCAGCCTTGTAAACGCCTTCGTTTGGCGCGCCGGTTAACAAATTCTTAAATTTCATTTTCACAACTGAAGAGTTGCGGCCAGAGCGGCTATATTCGGCCTTTAAAACGACCTGGGCATCAGTACCAATCATGACTACGTTACCAACGCGGAGTTCTTGTGCTGTTTTCATCTTGCTATTCCTGGGGGCAGAGCTAATTTTCTGCGGTTTTTATCAAAAACAAGATTGTAACCGCCCGCAAGCCTTTATTGCTTGGGATTAGGCAACAAAGCGGATTAAACGCGCTGGCAGGGCGCCATCCGCTTGTTTTTCAAGTAAATGGGTACGCCAGGCCTTAGCATGCGCATTCCAGCTATTTAAGTCTTTAAACCATTCGCCGGGCATTGCCCAGGTCATGGCAGCGATCGTAGCTAGCTTCAACTCTTGGTTGGCCTCTGCTAGATAAAGATCGAGAAAAGCCGCTAATTTCACTTCATGGGCACGATCCTCTTGTGGATAGATATGCCAAATAAATGGCTTACCAGCGAGCTGGGCTCGCACAAAAGAGTCTTCACCGCGCACGATATTGAAGTCGCATTGCGAAAGCACCCAATCGTATTCATCCTGAGATACGAATGGCATGGAAAGCAATTGTAGATTTGCCGGCAGTACGATGGGTTGCTCGCCGTAGAGATTTAGTTGCTCTGCGTGACCGTGTGCCAGTAGGATATCGACATCTTTACCAAGGCGCCCTAAGTCAGCTAGCCATTTTTTGAGCGGCGCTCCTGGGTAGCAAAAAACACTGATCCGCTGAGCGCTTGGTCGTAATTGAGACCAGGTAGTTTTGAGATCCTTGGGGATGTGTTTTTCAACGAGATGGCCTTCCACTGGTATGGGGTCGAGCAAAAGTCCACCCACCTCATCCTGAAAGCCGGGAAAGAAGAAGTATTTCGGAATGCCATGAGACTGGGGCGAGGCCTTGCCATGAAAGTCAGCCACCCAAGGCTCTGCACTTAAATACTCTAAGTTGATGATGATCGGCTTGATGGGCGCAATAAAGAGGCCGGCCAAATAGCGTTCAGGTAATTCACAGCCAAAAGCCTCAATGACAACATCGGGTATTTGCACTGGATGCCGAGCATTAGAGTAGCTGGCCTCCCAAGGCTGCATATCAATTTGTTGCTTAATAGACGGATCTACTCCTGATGCGAGTAAATTAAGGGTTGGCAGGTCATCGCAAAAAATACGGACCTCTTGCCCATGAATGCTTGATAAGCTTCGGGCTAGACGCCAGCAAACACCGGCATCACCATAGTTATCGACGATTTGGCAGAAAATATCCCAACGCATGAGTAATTCGCTTTTCGAAACCCTTCAGCAGGATGTTAAACGGCTACCCGGATTGCCGGGGGTATATCGCTTTTTTGATGAAGCGGGACATATTCTGTATGTAGGCAAAGCTCGCAACCTTAAAAAGCGTGTCTCTAGTTATTTCCAGCGGACCCAGTTATCACCCCGCATCGAACTGATGGTGGGCAAAATTACCCGCTATGAGACAACGGTAACACGGACCGAAACTGAAGCCCTCATTCTAGAGAACAATCTCATTAAAGAGCTGGCTCCGCCATTCAATATTCTCTTTCGTGATGACAAGTCTTATCCCTATGTGATGTTAACGGGGCACCAGTTCCCCAGGTTAGCCTCATACCGGGGAAAGGTGGATAAGCGCAATCATTACTTTGGACCATTTCCGAATAGCTGGGCAGTTCGTAACTCAGTGCAGATCTTGCAGAAAGTATTCCGCCTGAGAACTTGTGAGGATTCTGTATTCAAGAATCGTAGTCGGCCTTGCCTATTGCATCAGATTCATCGTTGTAGCGCCCCTTGTGTCGGCCGTTTGAGTGTTGAGCAGTATGGCCAAGACGTTGCTCAAGCTACTCGATTTTTAAAGGGCGATCACAGCCAAGTACTATCCGAGCTTGAAAGAGAAATGCACAAGCATAGCGAAGCAATGGAGTTTGAGATGGCTGCGGTATTGCGTGATCGCATCGCAGATCTATCTAGTGTTCTGCAACAGCAATCAATGGATACGGTTGCCGAAGGTGAGGGTGACGTGGACGTTATCGCTGTGGCGCAAATGGAGGGAATGGTTTGTGTGAACTTGGCGATGATCCGTGGTGGTCGTCACTTAGGCGACCGAGCTTATTTCCCAAAGGGATTGCGCTCCACCTCTGGTGAGCTACCTTCTCCCGCAGAAATACTGGAAGCTTTTATTACTCAGCATTATTTGGAAGAGCATGCTGACGAAACTGCTGCCAACTTAATACCGCCAGTATTGGTTTTAAATCATGCTTTGCAATCAGCGAGCGATGACCTTACTCAATTGAATGAATCTCCACCTGAAGATTTACATGAGTTATTAAATTCACAGGCCGGTAGAAAAATTACCTTCTTACACCAGCCTCAAGGGCAAAGACGCCACTGGCTAGCAATGGCGGAAGGCAATGCCAAGATTGCTTTAACAAAACGCTTAGTAGAGACTGGTGGACAGTTAGCAAGAGCGCGTGCCTTGGCTGATATTCTCAGTCTTGAACTAGAAAGTCTTGAGCAGTTACGCATTGAGTGTTTTGACATTAGCCATACTTCCGGTGAAGCTACGCAAGCATCATGTGTGGTGTACACCAAAAATGCAATGCAATCGAGCGAGTATCGACGCTTCAATATCAATGACATCACACCAGGCGATGATTACGCAGCAATGCGTCAAGTGTTGCATAGACGTTATGCCAATTTTCAAGAGTTACCAGTAGAAAAAATTCCTCAAGTAGTTTTGATTGATGGTGGCAAGGGTCAAGTGGAGATGGCTCGTCAGGTGTTATCTGAATTCGGAATGGATGTTGGATTGATCGTGGGCGTTGCTAAAGGCGAAGGGCGTAAGGTTGGGTTGGAGACGCTTATCTTTGCTGATGGACGTGAGCCCTTGGAGTTAGGTATAGATAGTGCTGCATTGTTATTGGTTGCTCAGATACGAGATGAAGCTCATCGCTTTGCCATTACCGGTATGCGAGCTAAGCGGGCTAAAGCAAGGACGATTTCTCGCTTAGAAGAGATTGAGGGTATCGGTGCTAAGCGCAGACAAAAGCTGCTAGCTC
Organism: Polynucleobacter sp. VK25; assembly: GCF_018687355.1. Lineage (NCBI taxonomy): Bacteria > Pseudomonadati > Pseudomonadota > Betaproteobacteria > Burkholderiales > Burkholderiaceae > Polynucleobacter > Polynucleobacter sp. VK25. The sequence goes on from NZ_CP061288.1 coordinate 401,636, forward strand.
GCTTTGGTGGTCTTAAAGGGGTTGCTAACGCCAGTATTGAGGAAATAGCCAGCGTAGAGGGTGTTTCTATGACCTTGGCTGAACAAATATATCGCCAGCTTCACTAGGAGCATTGACCGTTCTTGGTTTATGCTTATCGAATGCCTTTTAATTTACCGATCGCCTTAACCTGGTTGCGCGTTGCAGCGATTCCGCTGTTGGTAGTTGTTTTTTATCTTCCTAATTCCTGGCTTACTCCTTTTGAGAAGAATCTGGTTGCTGCAATCATCTTTGTTTCTGCTGCAATTACTGATTGGTTGGATGGCTTTCTAGCACGTCGCCTAAAACAAGAGTCTGCCTTCGGCCAGTTTTTGGATCCCGTCGCAGACAAGCTTATTGTTGCTGCAGCGTTATTGGTGCTACTGAATATGGATCGCGTTCAAGTTTGGGTGGCGCTCATCATCATCGGCCGCGAAATCACGATCTCTGCACTGCGGGAGTGGATGGCTTTATTGGGAGCCGGAAAAAGCGTAGCAGTTCATATGGTTGGTAAGCTCAAAACAACTGCTCAACTCGTGGCTATCCCGTTTTTGTTGCTAAATGACACCTTATTTGGTTGGTTAAATTGTGCGCAAGTGGGTACCTGGTTAATTTGGATTGCCTCCTTTTTAACGCTTTGGTCCATGTTCTATTACATGAAAAAGGCTTTGCCCCAGCTCGCTGGAAAAATTGACTAATTCTCGCAAAACCCAGCCAGCTAAGACTTTCAAGGCATTCACATTCCCCCAAATTTTAGGTTTTACAAGGAATAATGCTTTCTTTGAGATTGTTTGTTAAACTACTGCCCTGTTATGCGGGAATAGCTCAGCTGGTAGAGCGATACCTTGCCAAGGTATAGGTCGGGAGTTCGAACCTCCTTTCCCGCTCCAAGTTCGATGGGAAGCCCTCAAAAGCTTCCCATTTTTGATTCAAGAGTATGGCGCGTTGGCCGAGTGGTTAGGCAGGAGCCTGCAAAGCTTCGTACGGGGGTTCGATTCCCTCACGCGCCTCCAGTAATTTGTCTTGACGAATTAGGTGCATCACCTAAAATACTTTTTAACTATCGTAAGTAAAAAAGCATTCATTACCTTAACCAAGTACAACACACATGATCACTACTCAAACTCTTAAGCTCAGCGCTCTCGCTTTATTTTTAGCAGCGTTGTTAGGTGCGTGCGCGAGTTCAGGGGATTCACCAACAGGTACGCCCCAAGAGGTACAAGAGGTTCAAGCGCAGCTTTTAGGCGACATGCCATTGCCTGCTGCATCAAAAATTATTGGTGGGGAATCTTTAATCATTGGACGCGGTGATAACTGGGTAGGGCGCGTTGTTTTATCTGGCGTACAAACGCCAACAGACATTTATGCATTCTTCCAATCAGAGTACCCACGCGCAGGATGGACAACTGTTAGTGCCGTGAAATCTAAAACCAGTATTTTGGTATTTACTAAAGGCGATCGTACAGCTACTGTGGAATTAAATGAAGGTTCGTTGGCTGGACCTAAAACATTGATCACAATTACTTCGTCACCGAAGAACGCTAACGTTGTAGCGCCAACTAAGAAGTAAGCAAAGCATTTAGCTCTAGTGGAGAGCAAATAAAAAGGCCTCTAATAAGAGGCCTTTTGCTTTAGGGGCTCTAGCTTACAGCCCTTCAGCCCTGATGAGACCAACGGCTTGACCTTCAATCGCAAAGTTGGGTTGACGATCATCTACCAAAATGTTTTTGAAGTCTGGGTTCTCTGCTTGTAGTTCGATCACCATACCGTTAGCAGTTTTCTTTTGCTGCCAACGTTTCACTGTGACTTCATCATCAAGGCGTGCTACGACAATGTCACCATTGCGAACTTCAGTTGTTTTTCTGACTGCTAAATAGTCGCCATCCAAAATTCCGGCATCGCGCATACTCATGCCTTTAACTTTCAATAAGTAATCAGCACCTTTGCTAAATAAACTTGGATCAATCGGAACATGTTTTTCAATATGCTCGACTGCCATGATGGGTGAGCCAGCAGCAACCCTTCCGATTAACGGCAATGTGAGTTGTTGTAATGCGCCCGATGGTAAAGACAGCTGGCGATATTTATTAGTGTTGTGTGATTGGTTGAATCGTTGTGGAATGCGAATGCCGCGTGAAGTGCCAGGCGTTAATTCGATGTAACCTTTTTTTGCTAGCGCACGAAGATGTTCTTCAGCTGCATTGGCGGAAGCAAAGCCTAACTGTGTAGCAATCTCCGCGCGAGTTGGCGGAAGACCGCTCTCATCGATGGCTTTAGTAATCAACTCCAAAATCTCATTCTGACGTGGAGTGAGCTTGGGGAGGGCAGTCAGCTCCTCCGGAAAATCGACTGTGTTTATGTCCATACTGGGATTGTATACAGCAGTATTTGATTGATCAAGCTATTTAAGGGGGATAATGGGGTATGAGCTCACAACAAAATACCCCTGAAACTTCACCCCATATCTTGGTGTTGGGTATGGGCGGCACGATTGCCGGCTTGGCACCGAGTCCAGCAGAGAATCCTTTGCAGTATGAAGCTGGTCAGGTTGAGGTCGCCTCTTTGCTCACCCATATTCAATCCGCGATCCCCGAAGGCATCAACTTGGTTTCAAGGCAAATTGCCAACATCAATAGCCGCAATCTAACGGAGCCCTTATTGACTCTATTGGGCGAGGCTGTGAGAGAGGCGCTTGATAGCACCTTGGTTAAAGGGATAGTGGTCACTCACGGAACGGATACGATTGAAGAGACAGGCATCTTTTTGCAACTGACTTGCGGCAAATATGCTCAAAATTTAGGCAAAAGAGTGATCTTGACGGGTGCGATGTTGCCGGCAAATGCCCCTAAGGCCGATGGACCATCCAACCTATTGGATGCCATTCGTTGGGCATCCACCCCGATCGATAACTGCCCTGGCGGTATTTATGCCGTGATGGATGGCAGGGGTTGCTTGGCCATGGATCTGGCAAAGCGGCACGGTAGCACCTTAAATGCCCCTATTCAGGCCTCGCCGAGTAGTTCAGTTGGACTTATTAACCCATCGTGGCTATCCGGCGTGAAGGCGGTTCAGGCTCTATGGGCTGAGGATTTGCCGATTCCAAAGGAAAACGAATGGCCGTGGGTCGAGATATTAACTAGCCATGCTGGCGCCCGTTCAGAGACGATTACCCATTGGCTGAACTCCAAGGTAAAGGGCTTGGTCCTTGCTGGTTCTGGCATGGGCGGATTTCATGATGCTTGGAAGGAATCGCTGGTTGCAGCGGTTAAACATGGAATTGCGCTGGTAAGGACAACTAGAACTGGCGCAGGGGTGACTCTGTTGGATTTACCCGAAAAAGATATTTCTGGATGCTTGGCCTCAGGCAGTCTCACTGCCCCAAGGGCCAGAATTGCCCTCCAACTCTCACTGAATGCTGAAAAACAGGCGCAGATAGCAGGTAAATCCCTGACTTGGCAGGATTTTTTTGCTAGAATAGCGGTCTTGCCAGTAATTCGGTAAGCGCTGAAAAGCGGCTGTAAAAGTGTTGTAAGCAATACCTACAATTTGTTACTACCTTGTCACACTGGCGCTGAGTTCACAACCATCAGAACTTAGCAAGACGCCCAGGTGACTCAATCCTTAAGGAGTGTTTGATGCGTCATTATGAAATCGTCTTTATCGTCCATCCGGACCAAAGCGAGCAAGTACCAGCGATGATCGATCGTTACAAAGCTACATTAGCAGCTGCGGGCGGAAAAATTCATCGCATGGAAGACTGGGGTCGTCGTCAGATGGCTTACATGATCGACAAGCTTGCTAAAGCCCATTACGTTTGCATGAACATTGAGTGCGACCAGAAAACTCTGGAAGAGCTCGAGCATGCGTTCAAATTTAACGATGCTGTTTTGCGTCACCTCATCATCAAGACTAAGAAAGCTGAAACAGAGCCTTCCATCATGATGAAAGAAGTGCAACGTGAAGAAGCGCGCAAATCTGCTCAATCTGACGCTCCTGTAGCGGCAGCCTAAGTTAGAAATTTGAAGAGGAATACACAGACTAGAAAACGTATCAGAGAAGCGGAGTGGCGTTGAATCATTTCACCCTAACTGCAATCTTGGTATCTAAAGACGCGATTCGATTTACACCAGCAGGAATACCGGTGATGCATTGCCAGCTAGAACATAGCGGCCAAGCAAATGAGGTAGGAGTGGCAAGGAAAATTCAGATGAACGTTGAAGCCATCACAATCGGTCCGATACAAAAGGATTTAGAGAGAATGGATTTAGGAACTGAGGCAGTGTTTGAGGGATTCTTAGCACCCAAGACTCTACGTAATCAAAGACTTGTTTTCCATATTACCCATATTCAATTGAAAAATTAAAGAGGAAATCATCATGGCGTTTGGAAAGAAACCCGATTTCAAAAAGAAACCAGCTCAGAACCCATTGTTCAAGCGTAAGCGTTATTGCCGTTTCACTGTTGCTGGCGTAGAACAGATTGATTACAAAGATGTAGACACATTGAAGGACTTCATTGGCGAAAACGCCAAGATCACTCCTGCTCGTTTGACAGGCACAAAAGCAAAGTATCAGCGTCAGTTAGACACTGCTATCAAGCGTGCTCGTTACTTGGCTTTGTTGCCATTCTCCGATCAACACAAGAAATAATTAGGAGCCCTCAATGCAAATCATTCTTTTAGAAAAAGTAACAAACCTGGGCAACCTCGGCGACATCGTTCGCGTTAAAGACGGTTTCGCTCGTAACTTCTTAATCCCACAACGCAAAGCGCGTCGTGCAACTGAAGCAGCGATTGCTGACTTTGCAGTTCGTCGTGCTGAGTTGGAGAAATTAGCTGCTGAGAAATTGGCTGCTGCTGAAGCAGTTGGCATCAAGCTCAAAGACTTGGTTCTCGAAATCGGTCAAAAGGCTGGTGTTGACGGTCGCTTGTTTGGTTCTGTAACCAATCATGACATCGCTGATGCGTTGAAAGCTAAAGGCTTCACAATTGAGAAGTCTTCAGTTCGTTTGCCTACTGGCCCATTGAAAATGGTTGGTGATCACCCTGTAGCGGTTGCTGTTCATACCGACGTAGTTGCAGACATCACTATTCGTGTGGTTGGCGAGCAAGCTTAAGTTTTAGAACTGTAAATAAGCCACATGGCTGAATCCCGTTCACGTTCCGTTACGCTGAATCCTGGCATGATGGGTTCTGGGGATGCAGTCGTGCAGGCTTTAAAAGTTCCGCCGCATTCTGTAGAAGCCGAGCAATCTTTGCTCGGCGGTCTACTGATCGATAACTCTTCTTGGGATAACCTGGGTGGAGTATTAAACGATAAAGATTTCTATCGCCCCGAACATGCTTTGATCTATAAAGCTATTGCTCGTTTGGTTGGCGACAATCATCCCGCTGACGTTATCACTGTTCATGATGCAATTAAATCTGAGCAAGGTGGTGACTTAGTTGGCATTGATTACCTTAATTCATTAGCGCAAAACACCCCAAGTGCAGCGAACATTAAAGGCTATGCCGACATTGTTCGTGATCGAAGTATTTTGCGTCGCTTAATTGAAGTTTCAGACAGCATTGTGAATTCTGCATTCGTTCCTGAAGGTCGAACAGTCAGAACCTTGTTGGACGAAGCGGAGTCACGCATTCTTCAGATTGGTGAAGAGGGCAGTCGTAAAGCGGATTATCTTGAGATTGAGCCTTTGCTGAAGGCTGTTGTTGCTCGTATCGATGAGCTCTATAACCGCCAAGGCGGTAGCGACATCACTGGTATTGCAACTGGCTTTATTGATTTAGATAAACAAACTAGTGGCCTACAAAAAGGCGACTTAGTCATTGTTGCCGGTCGCCCTTCCATGGGTAAAACTGCTTTTGCATTGAATATTGCAGAAAACGTTGCCTTAGCTGAAGGCTTGCCTGTTGTTGTGTTCTCCATGGAGATGTCGGGCGAACAGCTGGCCGCACGTTTATTGGGTTCAGTAGGGCGCGTTGACCAAGGTCGTATGCGTACCGGCAAGTTGCAAGATGATGAGTGGCCACGTGTAACTGATGCCATTGCACGTTTAAGTAACACCCAAATTTTGATTGATGAGACTGGCTCTTTGTCCAGCTTAGAGTTGCGTGCACGCGCTCGTCGTATCGCCAGAAACTTTGGCGGAACTCTTGGTTTAGTAGTGATTGATTACTTGCAGTTGATGAGCGGTTCCGGTTCTGAAAACCGCGCAACCGAGATTTCAGAAATCTCCCGCTCACTCAAGTCTCTTGCAAAAGAATTGCAGTGCCCTGTAGTTGCGCTCTCACAGTTAAATCGTGGTCTTGAGCAACGCCCTAATAAGCGGCCGATCATGTCTGATTTGCGTGAGTCAGGCGCTATTGAACAAGATGCCGACTTAATTATGTTCATCTATCGTGATGAGGTTTATCACCCGGACACTACCACCGATAAAGGTATGGCTGAGATCATCATTGGTAAACAACGTAACGGTCCAATCGGTACGGTACGCTTAAGTTGGCAAGGTCCGTATACCAAGTTTGATAACTTAGCGATGGGTTCTGTTGGTTACTCATCTGGTGGTTACGAGCCGTTTTAAATAAACAAAACTAAATCAACAGACAAAGAAAAAGCCTCACAGTGTGAGGCTTTTTTAATTCTGCAAAGCAATCTAATTATTTTCCGCCTTCACATTTCTTGATGGAGGCTGCTTTAGCTGCACCATACAGTGGCTTGCCATCTTTGCTGATTGCTTTAGCTTCGCAATCATTCGGCTTTGCATCACCTAGACACTTTTTAATGGAAGCATCTTTAGCTGCGCCATAGAGTGGCTTGCCATCCTTACTTACAGCCTTAGCTTCACAAGCAGACTGATCTGCAAAAGCGTAAGTAGGAAGCGCAAAACTCAGTGCAATGCTTAGGGTAATAAATAGTTTTTTCATCAGAGCTCTCCTGTTTAGTTGATTTAACTATAGCTACTTCCGGGGATTAAAACGATTATTTCTATTTAAATAATTCTAAATATTAGCTTTAGGGTTAATAGATATTCACTATGCGGATAATTATTATGAGTATAACTATTAGCAACTTGCTATAAATTCAATTTTTATACTTAGACCCTTGTTTTTATGAAGAAATTTATCAACTTACCTCAGTTGGCGTCAGCACTTCTTTTGGCCTTGTCTATCCTGTGTATGCCAATGGCGTCTGCAGTTAATTCAGTGGGTGGGTGTAGTAACTTCACCCCAGATACGGTAAATGGCACATCCACAACCGTAACTTGCGACACAACGTCTTCGTATACCGCAATTAGTACTGCCGGTGTGATTTCTTCGGAAAATACAACTACTGTAGGCAATAGAGTTACTGTTGATGTGGTTAATGGAACCACGTTTGCAATTAATGGTTCAACTATTGGCTTAGGCAGTAGCGCTCAGGTAACTAACAATGGAAACTTAAATACTAGCTCTTTCTACTATGGCTACGGAATTTCAGCGGGCGTAAATGGAAGATCGCAGGCTGGCGGAAACACAATATTGAATGATGTTCTTGGGACGATTACAACTGGCGGAACAAGTGCTACTGGTGTTTATATCAGCGCAACAAATGCATCATCTGGATCAAATAGCATTACCAATAACGGACTAATCACCACCCTTGGTTCTACTGCATATGGAGTGCGTTTAAATTCAGGCGCAACGGGTAGCGCCGTAGCAAATACGATCGTCAATAACAATAGTATTTCTACTCGTAATACTGGCTCGACTGCTATTTTGATGTCTACGGCTGGAGGTGTTGCAACGGTTACCAATGCTAGTGGTGCCGCAATTAGCACTACTGGAAAATCCTCAAGCGGAATTCAGTTGACGGCTACCGGGGGTGCCGCTACCTTGACCAATGCTGGCATGATTTCTACTAGTGGCGCAGGGTCGAATGGTATTCAGATTGGTAACGGCACAGCTGCGGTAAGCATTATTAATACCGGCACTATTGATGCCGCAGGTACTAACTCTTTCGGTATTTATAGCGCTGGAAACATTACCAACCTAACCAACTCGCAGGGTGGCTCAGCTCCGCTGACATACTCTGGTGCATTGCCTATAAATTACAACGTAGTTGTCTCTAACGTGAGTAATTACGGTAAGTTAGATGTCGGTGGCGGTAATGTTACTGGCGTGATGAATTTCAATATTAATAGTAATTCGTCACTCACTTTTAACCATACATACTCAACTGTTCTCAATGGATTAAAGATTAATAACCTTGGTAATTCATATGGGACATTTACATCAGGTAGTAATACTTATATCTGGGCATTAGTGCATCGAGTCGGTGGGTCGGCAGCGCAATCAGATTTGGTTATTCAGCCAGCCCCTCAATCAGCGGTGCCTCCAACCATCGAGGTATTGAAGGCAGAGTTGCTTACTCAGGCATATTTAATTAATCCTATTAATGTAGATACCCAGACATCCCTGACTTCATTGGGCAATACCTTGCAAGGTCTGTTTGCCATGCAAACTGCAGGCGTAGTTAATAGCATGACTTACGACTGTCCTTTATTTGGCAATAACAATATTTGCCTATCAACGGGTGGTCGTTTTACTAACGTGAGTGTCTATCCAAATAATTCTACGAGCGCTTTACTCATTGGCGCCTATCGTTTATCGCCAAGCTGGCGATTGGGCGGCTATCTAGATCAAAATATCACCCAAAGTACGCCTGGCGGAATTGCGCAGTTGAATAATTCCAGCCCTATGGTGGGTGTATTTGGAGTTTGGTCGCAAAGCCCAGATGGGTCTGGTGTGGAAGCAAAAATTTCTGCCGCCTATGTCAATAAAGGCGCCACATTAACTCGCCCCGTTATTGGTGTGGCTGAGGCTGGCTCTGGCTCTACTAATTTGACTGCACAAGGTATTCAAGGCGTTTTGAAGTATGGCTTTCCCATTGGCAACAAAACGCTTATTTCACCCTATGCTGGTATGCGTTATATGGCTGGTGGAATGGGCGGATATAGTGAGGCTCAGACTGGCACCGTCTCAAGTCCTCTAACCTATAACGCAATTGGAAATTACACAACAACCACTCTTGCTGGATTTATTGCCAATCATCGATTGACCGAAAAAACCATGTTGGTTGCTAGTGCTGGCGCAGAAAAAGATGTTAATGCTAATGTGGGTAACTTAATCACTACCGGTAATGGCGATTACAACATTGCGATAAATAATAACTATCGATCTTTGCGGCCTACAGCAAGTCTTGGTGCATTCTATGATTTGAGTACGCGTGAGAGATTGGGATTGGTAGGAATTTATCGACAAGAGGCCTACCAAGCAATGACTTCCTCTACGATTCTGGCAACTTATACAGTTGGTTTGTAATGAGTTTACTGAGGCACCATGCGGCGTGCTTCAGTAAATTTAGCAGCCCAATAAGGTGAGGTGATGTAATCGAGGCGTACCGTTCCACCTGCGCTTGGGGCATGTACAAATCTGCCTTGCCCCACATAGATTCCGGCATGAGAGTATTTTTCTCCAGTGGTGTTGAAGAACACTAAGTCTCCTGGAGCTGGTGGTTGACCTTCAATACTTACGCCCTTAGTACTCATCAATTGAATTGTGCGTGGTAGTTTGATCCCGGCCGCTTTGTTATAGACATACACAATCAGCCCACTGCAATCAAAACCACCTTTGGGAGTATTGCCGCCATATCGATAGGGAACATCGACTAAGCCAACGGCTGCTATAGAAATATCCTCAGTGCCAACACTCGTATCTTGTTTAAATTGAGAAACTTTTGCAGTGTTTGACTTACCGCTGAATGTGCTACACCCACTTAGGATGAGTAAGCTACAAATAAAAATGCCGCACCCCAAGAGAGTGCGGCATGAGAGGGATTGCTTAGAGTGCGTCAGCAGCATGATCCGCAAGACGTGAGCGCTCGCCGCGTGCTAATGTCACATGACCACCATGACGCCAGCCTTTGAAGCGATCCACCACATAGGTTAGACCAGACGATCCTTCGGTTAAGTAAGGAGTATCAATCTGAGCAATATTACCTAAGCAAACAATTTTGGTTCCAGGACCTGCACGGGTCACTAAAGTCTTCATTTGTTTAGGCGTGAGGTTTTGTGCTTCATCAATGATGACAAATTTGCTCACAAAAGTTCTGCCGCGCATAAAGTTCATGCTCTTTACTTTAATGCGGGAGCGAATTAACTCTTGAGTCGCAGCACGACCCCACTCGCCGGCGCCACCATCCTCATTGCGCTGTAATACTTCAAGGTTGTCGTCAAATGCACCCATCCAAGGCTGCATTTTTTCTTCTTCGGTACCCGGTAGGAAGCCAATATCCTCGCCAACTGGCACAGTGGCACGAGTAATAATGATTTCGTTATAGCGTTTGCTATCTAGCACCTGCTCAAGACCAGCAGCCAATGCTAGCAAGGTTTTACCGGTTCCCGCTTGACCTAACAAAGTCACAAAATCGACGTCTGGGTTCATGAGTAAGTTCATGGCGAAGTTCTGCTCACGGTTACGCGCAGTCACGCTCCAGACGTTGTTTTTCTGATGAGAGAAATCTCTGAGTGTTTGCAAGAGAGCAGTCTTGCCATTGATTTCTCTAACCTGTGCGTAGAAAGGCGTAGAGCCATCTGGATTTTCCTGATAGACAAACTGATTGACCAACATGCTTTGTACTGTCGGTCCGGTTACTCGATAGAACATCGTGCCAGATTTTGAGTCAGCCCAGCTTTCCATATCCTTGCCATGCTTAGGCCAAAAATCTGCTGGTAATGACATCACGCCGGCATACATCAAGTCACGATCTTCTAAAACCTGGTCATTGAAATAATCTTCAGCCGGTAAGCCAAGTGCACGCGCCTTAATGCGCATATTGATGTCTTTGGATACCAATACGACTTCTTGACCTTTGCGAGTTTTTTGCAGCTCACTCACTACCGCCAAAATCATGTTGTCACCCTTGCCTTCGGGTAAGCCTTCAGGCAATGCTTGTGTGGAGAATTTGGTTTGGAAGAAGAGGCGACCAGTCACATCCTGATTGCCCAACTTGTTCAAAGGGATGCCTTCATCTAGGGTGCCACTAGTGCCAGCAATCAGTTGATCTAAGGATCTGCTGACAGTACGGGCGTTGCGGGCAACCTCTGTCATGCCTTTCTTATGATTGTCCAACTCTTCCAGAGTGGTCATCGGCAGATATAGATCGTGCTCGGAGAATCGGAACAGGGAGCTTGGATCATGCATCAATACGTTCGTATCTAACACGAACAAACTAGGAGGCCCAGTGCGAATAATCCGCTTGGGTTTTGTGGGTGTAGGGGCTTTGTTCTCGTTGCGCTCACTACGCTGATGATGAGCAGGGCGATGATCCGCTTTAATCTTTTCAAGAGCTACCTCTGCTGCAGATAAATCTTCTTCTGCATCGTTGGTCCAATCAACAGCTTCCACAACCACTGGTTTTGCTTGAGCAGGACGTTTCTTTAAGTCGGGAGTATCTTTGCGACTGAGTTTCACTTGATCAGCAATTTGAGTGGGGATTGGGGGCAGTGGCATGGACTCTCCTAAAAGAAAAAACCGCCAAGCGGATTGCGTTGACGGTTTATTACGAAACTAGTTGCAGTGTTGCTTAAAAAACGGAGGGGGTTGCTCCCCGTACCTGATCTAAGATATTCAGGTTTCTGATTCAAACGGATTGTCAGACTTTCCCGTCGTTTACGGTGCATATGAATCACTTTACCCCAAAATTTGGGGTTTGCAAGCACCTCAGATCAAATTATTGTAAAAATTATTTAGTGGCCTGAGCGGCTTGCAATACCTCTGTCACATGACCCGGAACCTTGAGGCCGCGCCACTCTTTTGCTAGCTTGCCAGAGGAGTCAAATAAGAAGGTGCTGCGCTCTACGCCACGAACTTGCTTGCCATACATATTCTTCATCTTCATGACGCCAAAGATCTGACAAAGCGTTTCTTCGGTGTCAGCTACTAGCTCGAATGGAAGCTCTAACTTGCTACGGAAGTTATCGTGTGACTTAAGGCTATCTCTGGAAACCCCAACTACCAAAGTATTGGCTTTGGTGAATGCTTCAATATTGTCTCTAAATTCACCTGACTCAGCAGTACAACCTGGCGTCATATCCTTTGGATAAAAATACAGAACCAGTTTTTTGCCTTTAGCAGACGCTGGTGAAAAGGTTAATCCAGAGGTTGCTGGAATCGCGCACTGCGGCATAGGTTGACCAATGGCTACTGTCATGATGATCCTTTGTTGTTTGTCTCTAAGTTTTACTGAATTAGTTATTTTGAATAATTAAATCACCACTACGATTGGGTATCTCACCCCAGCTTAGCGGTAATACAGCTATTTTATCGAGTTGCTTGGTGGCTTCCCAGGATTTGTGTAGTTCACCCATGGTGACAAGGTCGTGACCTTGGTTCAGCCATCCAGCTAATAGCTGCTCAAAGGCGGGCAATAGCTTTTGACCTTCTAGTTCAGCGTGTAGCGTGAAGACTTGGTCATTTGGATTGCTTTGGGTGATTTCTAATAATTTTTTAACTGCACCAAATTCATCGGCGCCATCGATGCCAATGAGTTCATCAAAGGTGGGGAGTGTTGTTGGGTACTGAACATGCTTCGCTTTGCCTGAAGGGAGTGCAAGACGATAAGGTATGAGATTGGGTTCGGCCCTACCATCGGATGAATAGGCAATACCCCATTGATCGAGTTGCTCAAAAGCAGCCTCATTCATTTGCCATCCGGCTGCACCATAGGTGACTGGTGAATGACCAAAGATTTCTACGAAGCGATCCCAACTCTTTTGCATCATCGCTTTTGTCCATGATGCATCTTGATTGCGAACGGCATCTTGCCAGGCTACGTGATCCCAAGTGTGAATACCTGTCTCATGACCTGCTTTATCAATTGCGCGCATTTCTGCAGCTGCTTTCTTGCCAATGTCTGGACCGGGCAGAAGGACGCCGTAAAGCAACGTCTTAATGCCGTAGTGCTCGACAACAGAAGTGCGACTTACCTTTTTTAGAAAGCCTGGACGAAAGACGCGCTTTAAGGCCCAGCCGGTATGGTCGGGCCCAAGGCTAAATAGAAAAGTAGCTTTGAGGCCAAAACGCTCTAGAGTACGAGCAAGATTGGGTACGCCTTCCTTAGTGCCGCGTAAGGTATCAACATCAACCTTGAGAGCTATCTTAGCCATGTACCTTTAGATCTACTTTTGCTTATTCTTTGTCGACTAGGTGGCGTGCTTTTTCTACGTCTCCACGATAGGCTTCAAAAATATTCTTGAGCGCATCGGTCATCGTAGTAGTTGGCTTCCAGCCTAATTCCTGCATCGTGTTGTCAATTGCTGGAACACGATTCTGTACGTCTTGGTAGCCTTCACCATAGTAAGCACCAGAGGTAGTCTCAACAATTTTCACTTCATTTGCATTCTTTGCGTACTCAGGAATGCTGCGAGCAATTTCTAGCATCTGATTGGCTAGTTCACGAATAGAGTGATTGTTCTTTGGATTACCAATGTTATAGATCTTGCCGTTAGCAATGCCATCTTTGTTGTCGATGATGCGCATCAGAGCGTCGATACCATCGTCAATATAAGTAAAGGCACGCTTTTGGGCGCCGCCGTCAACCACGTTGATGGATTCACCACGAACGATATGACCCAAGAACTGGGTCACTACACGGGACGAACCTTCTTTTGGTGTGTAGATGCTATCTAGACCAGGCCCAATCCAGTTAAATGGGCGGAAGAGGGTAAAGCGTAAGCCTTCCATGCCATAACCCCAGATCACGCGATCCATCAATTGTTTGGAGCAGGCGTAGATCCAGCGTGGCTTATTGATTGGACCGTAAACCATATTCGATTTAGATGGATCAAACTCGCCGTCTTCGCACATGCCATAAACCTCAGAGGTTGATGGAAATACCAAATGCTTTTTATATTTGACTGCAGAGCGTACGATCGGTAAGTTGGCTTCGAAATCAAGCTCAAATACTTTGAGTGGTTGCTGTACATAAGTTGCAGGCGTTGCAATCGCAACTAAAGGCAAGATGACATCGCATTTGCGGATGTGATACTCAACCCATTCTTTATTGATGGTGATGTCACCTTCAAAGAAATGCATACGTGGATGATTGATTAAGTCACCAAGGCGATCGTTTTGCATATCCATGCCATAGACATCCCAATCGGTTGTCTCGAGAATGCGCTTGGAAAGGTGGTGACCAATAAAGCCGTTAACACCAAGAATGAGTACTTTTTTCATCTTTACTGCCTCGTTTTAATCTAATAAGTGTTGTTACTTAGTTGCTACTCATTTACTTCTCAATTGCTAGCTGGAAACCATTCCAATACTTCCACTGCTTGGTGGTCACCACAAATGCCGAATACCCGATTATCAACCACTTGGATACCGCAAACCCCAAGATTGAGCTCGGCTGGAAATGGACCTTTTAGGCTCGTACGAGCCACGATCATGGTCTTGCCATCATGTGCCGTAAAGGCACCTGGATAAGGGGGTGCAACCGCTCTAACCAAGTCATGAACCTGTTTGGCGGTCTGATTCCAGTGAATTTGCCCGTCGGCAGGCTTACGACCCCCAAAATAGCTGCCTTTTTGGAGTTCATTCGCCTTGCGGGGAACAATTCCTTTTAAAAGGCTGGGTAAGACTTGATCGATAACGCTCACGGCTGCCTGGCTTACTTTGCCAAAGACATCGGTAGCGGTCTCATCTGGACCGATGCTCACAGCTGCCTGCCCAACAATATCCCCTGCATCTGGTTTTGCTTCCATGACGTGCAAAGTGGCACCAGTCTCAGTTTCCCCATGCAGAATAGCCCAATTGACTGGAGCGCGACCACGATATTTTGGAAGTAGCGAACCGTGCATATTGAGCGCCGCAATTTTTGCGCATTGCAAAATCTGCTCCGGAATCATAAAGCGATAGTAAAAAGAAAAAATGTAATCTGGTGCAAGAGCTTGCAGCTTCGGTATTAAGTCCACCAATTCAGAAGCATTAGGTGTGATGTACGGAATGTTTTTCTCGGCGCATAGCTTTGCTACGCTGCCAAACCAAACATTCTCATTAGGATCATCTTGATGAGTAACTACGAGATCAACTTGTATGCCCGCATTGAGAAGCGCTTTGAGGCAGTTGACGCCAACATCGTGATAGGCAAAGACGACTGCGTGCAATTATTTTTTCTCTAAAACGGTTTGCACAACATAGCGAGGACGCTTGCGGATTTGCTGGTAGATGCGACCAATATATTCACCCAAAAGACCGAGCCCAAAGAGCATCACGCCAATGAGAAAGAAGGTCAAAGCAAAGAGGGTAAACACACCCTCAACCTCAGCACCCAGAACAAAGCGGCGCACCAGCAGGTAGACAAACAAGCTACCTGCAGCAAGGGATAGCAACATACCCAGGATCGAGAAGATCTGTAAGGGCATGATGGAGAAGCCGGTAACCAAGTCAAAGTTCAGGCGAATCAATTGATACAGACTGTATTTAGATTCACCAGCAAAACGTTCTTCATGTTTGACAGTAATTTCTGCTGGGTTTGCAGAGAAGGTATATGCCAATGCAGGAATGAATGTATTGCTCTCATCACATTGGCGAACCAGATCAACAATGCGACGACTGTAGCCACGCAACATACATCCTTGATCAGTCATCGTGATGCGCGTAATGTTTTCACGTAAATGATTCATGGCGCGCGAGGCAAATTTTCTAAAGAAGCTATCACGGCGATCTGCGCGAATGGTGCCAACATAATCATGACCTTTTAATAACTGCTCGGTCAATGCATCAATTTCTTCCGGAGGATTTTGTAAGTCTGCATCCAAAGTGATGATGTGTTCACCTTTGGCGTATTCAAAGCCAGCCATGATGGCCATGTGTTGGCCAAAGTTGCTGTGAAATAAAACGGCGCGAGTGACATCTGGGCGCAACTCCACTTGCTTGGAAAGAATGCCAGCAGAACGATCTTTGCTGCCATCGTTAACAAATACGATCTCGTAAGTGATTTTGCGTTTGGTAGCCAGCGCATCTAATGCTGGATAGAGGCGATCAAATAGAGCTCCTAGTCCATCCTCCTCGTTGTAAACGGGAATAACAATGCTGAGTGTTGGGTTGGCAACTAAGTTTGCAGTCATCCTGCAATTTTGCCTGATTCTCTGGGATTAACCCAAGAACACTAGTTTTTGCGGTATTTCTGCAAAATTCCGACCAATCCCGTGGCTATGCGGCCAATATCCTCATCTGTCATTGCAGGAAACAGGGGGAGGGTGAGGATAGATCGACCAATGCGTTCGGCGATTGGCGTGTCAGATGTTTTGTAACCTTGGTTTTTATAAAGCGTGAACCCAGTAATAGCGGGGTAATGAACGCCAGTACCAATGCCCAAATCTTTTAACTCGGCCATGACTTGGGCGCGATCGGTATTTAACTGCTCAAGCGGCAAGATGACTTGAAACATGTGCCAGTTGCTATCGGTAAAGTTTTCCACTGGAAGCTCTAGTTTCAAACTTTCTAATCCAGTAGATTTCAATTCAGCACGAATGACATCAAAGTATTGGCGAGCAAGCGCACCACGACGAGATTGATAAGAGGGGAGTTGTTTTAGTTGTTCGAGACCAATAGCTGCATTTACATCAGTCAAGTTGTCTTTGCCGCCCAATACATCAACATCCATGCCATCCATGCCGTGACGGGTTAATCCCTGCAGGCGGAATTTCTCAGCAAGTTTTGCCTCATCAGCGTTATTGAGTACAAGACAGCCGCCCTCAATAGTGGTGAGATTCTTGTTGGCCTGAAAGCTGAAGCTCACTAGGTCACCAAAGCTACCAATCTTCTTGCCTTGCCACAGCGAGCCAAAGGCTTGTGCAGCATCTTCAATCACGCGAAGATTGTGTTGTTTGGCGATGGAATAGAGTTGATCCATATTCACCGGCAGACCAGCTAAATAGACGGGCATGATTGCGCGTGTCTTTGGCGTGACTGCAGTAGCAACTTTATTTAAATCAATATTGCGTGTGACTGGATCAACATCCACAAATACTGGTTTTGCACCAACACTCAAGATGACATTGGAAGTTGCTACCCAGGAAATCGGTGTAGTAATGACTTCATCGCCAGGACCAATGCCTGCAACTTGCAAGGCAATCTTCATAGTTGCGGTGCCGTTGGCAAAACAGCGTACTGGACGGCCACCAAAATATTCACTTAGGGTCGCTTCAAACTCTGCCAATTTGGGACCCGATGTCACCCAACCCGAACGCAATACTTCTGAAACAGCATCAATCGTTTCTTGATTAAAGCTGGGGCGTGTAAAGGGGATGAATGTGGGGCTGTTTGACATGATGTTTCTTATATTACTTCACTGCGTTACTGCGTTACGTTCGATGCATCCGGATGTTTCACAATCACTCTGCGAGAGTCGCGATCGACTTCCTGCATAGGGAAGTTCTGGGTCTTGAGCGCATCAAATTGCTCTGGAACCATTAAAGCGTAGGCTGTTAGATCTTCTTGCCAGCGGGCAATAAAGGCGTCTAAGGTCGGCATCCAAAGCGTGGGTTCTTGATTAACCCCAAACTCGAGTTCATCAGGAGATTCCACCATGATCATGGTTCGACCTAAATAGAAGGGCACGGTGTGATCTAAAAGACGCACTGAATAGAAATTCACTTTCTCAGGAATGGAAGCCTTTACTCGCTCAACTAAATCGATACCAGAGACAGCGCGACCTAAAGTCTCATGACCGGTTCCAGCGATGATGGCGCACAGAAAAAATCCACAAGCAAAACTCACAATGCTTTGCATGCCATTGCGTTT
Source organism: Polynucleobacter sp. VK25 (assembly GCF_018687355.1). Classification (NCBI taxonomy): domain Bacteria; kingdom Pseudomonadati; phylum Pseudomonadota; class Betaproteobacteria; order Burkholderiales; family Burkholderiaceae; genus Polynucleobacter; species Polynucleobacter sp. VK25. The sequence goes on from NZ_CP061288.1 coordinate 419,496, forward strand.
ACTTTGCCATGCAGCGTAAGCACTAAAACTCACTAGCGCAATTAACGCAGCAATCACCCAATAGGTGTATTGCGCATACGCTTCAATTTCGTCAGGTCTTGCTTGTTTGCCGATGGCATCCAAAAAGAAAAACCCAATACATCCGAGCAGCGCAAATCCAAGTGTTTGTAATTTCCATGGCAATGCCATAGTGTTGGTGGGACCGAGTAAGCGATCTAAACGATTGCCAATGATTAAAGCAAGCGCCGGAAAAACAGGAATGATGTAGCCGGGCAACTTGGAGCGAGAGACACTAAAGAATGCAAAGATCACCACAAACCAACAGACTAATAACCATCCAGCAGAAAACTCGCGACGACGCTCGCTCCACGCCTGGGCAATCGCTCCAGGAACTTGGAAGATCCAAGGAAGAATCCCAATCAGTAGGAGCGGCACAAAGTAATAAATGGGGCCTGTTCTGCTGTGTGCGTCTTGTGTGAAGCGTTGCAGATGTTCGTGAATAAAGAAAAACTCTAAGAATTCGGGATTGCGTTGCGCGACTAATACAAACCATGGCGCTGTGATTGCTAAGAACAAAATGCTGCCGCTAAATAAACGTAAGCGAGTCCAAATTTTCCAATCCCAAGTGCTAATGGAGTAAGCAACAAAAACCATGGCAGGAATTGCTGCACCAATCACACCCTTGGACAAAGTTGCCAATGCCATGAAGGTCCAGCAAGCCCACATCCAATTACGACAACTATTTTTGTTATGAGAACTTTGCGCAAGCAGCAGACTACATAGTGCAGCAACTAAAAAAGCAGAGAGCCCCATATCCAGAGAATTGAAGTGGCCGCTAATAACCCACATCGGACTTGAAGCCAACACAAGGGCCGCTAACCATCCTGCTCTAGCGTTATAAATTCGAGCGCCAGTAAACCCAACTAAAACAATCGTGAGAAAGCCCGTTAACGCAGTCCAAAGTCTTGCTTGCCAATCGCCGATGCCAAATACTTGAAAGGCGGCAGCAGTTGCCCAGGCTTGTAAGGGTGGTTTTTCAAAATACTTGTAGCCGTTGTAACGCGGTGTAATCCAGTCACCAGTGACTAACATTTCTCGGGCGATTTCTGCGTAGCGCCCCTCGTCTGATGGAATGAGATGGCGGTAATTGAGGGTGCCAAACCACAACAAGGCATAAATGACGAATAGCAGCAAAATCTTGCCCGGATGGAGGGCTGATGACTGCCGAATTTGGCCAAATTGCATTAAACGGGCTCCACAATCAGGGCCAATAGAACTTGACGTCCTTCGCCCACCAGGATGTTGTATGTTCTGCAAGCAGCCTGAGAACTCATGATTTCAAAGCCAATTTTGGCGGAAATCAATGCTTTCAGTAGCTCTGGTTTCGGAAAACGCTGGCGGCTACCGGTCCCAATGAGGATTAATTCTGGTTTTAAATCAACGAGTTGTGAGAAATTATTGACTTCTAAGTCTTCAAATCCCTTCACTGGCCAATTGGAGATGGCGCCGTCCGAACTGAGGACAACAGCATGGGCGTAAGGAGTCTTATTGATCTCTACGTAGCCATCGCCGTAGCCGGTGATCGTATTCGCTCCGGAGTGGGGGTCAGATTGAAGCTTCAAGTGGAGTCTCTGTCATAATTATGTGGATTATAGCTAGCTGTTTTTTCTCATATTTCAAGAACTTACCCTTAAATTTATTGTGAAACCGATCCGAAAGTCCCAAAAGCTCGATAACGTCTGTTATGACATACGTGGACCAGTGCTCGAGCTTGCTCAGCGCATGGAGGAAGAGGGTCACAAAATCATCAAATTAAACATCGGAAACGTAGGGGTTTTCGGTTTTGATCCTCCTGAAGAGATTCAGTTGGACATGATTCGCAATTTAAGTAATGCCTCAGCCTATTCCGATTCCAAAGGAATCTTTGCTGCTCGTAAGGCCATCATGCAGTACTGCCAGGAAAAAGGCATTCAGGGAGTCACCTTGGATGATGTCTATACCGGCAATGGTGTATCAGAACTCATCGTGCTTTCAATGAACGCACTCTTAAATGATGGCGACGAGGTGTTGGTTCCAACCCCAGATTACCCGCTATGGACTGCTGCAGTCAGTTTATCGAGCGGTACACCGGTTCACTATCTTTGTGATGAATCCAAAGATTGGGCGCCAGACTTAAATGATCTGCGCAAAAAAATTACACCTCGCACTAAAGCGATTGTGGTGATTAATCCGAATAATCCGACTGGCGCTATTTACTCAAAAGAAGTTTTGCTTGAGTTAACGAATATTGCTCGCGAACACGGTTTGATTTTGTTTGCAGATGAGATTTACGACAAGATGCTGTATGACGCAGAGAAGCATATCTCTCTGGCATCTTTATCCACTGACGTTGTCACCATTACCTTTAATGGCCTATCTAAGAATTACCGTTCATGCGGCTACCGCGCAGGCTGGATGGTGGTTTCAGGCGATAAAGAAATGGTACGCGACTACATCGAGGGCTTAAATATGTTGGCCTCTATGCGCTTGTGTGCAAACGTGCCAGGTCAGTATGCAATTCAAACTGCGCTAGGTGGATATCAAAGTATTAATGACTTGGTAGGCGAGGGCGGCCGTCTTGCAAAGCAACGTGATCTGGCTTGGAAACTGATTACTGATATTCCGGGCGTCACTTGCGTGAAACCAAAATCGGCTTTGTATTTATTCCCAAGGCTTGATCCTGAAATTTATCCAATTGAAGATGATCAACAGTTTGTTGCCGATCTTTTGAAAGAAGAAAAAGTATTGTTAGTGCAGGGCTCTGGTTTTAACTGGGGAAAACCTGACCACTTCCGTGTAGTGTTCTTGCCTCACGAAGATGTGCTTAAGGAAGCTATTAGCCGCCTTGCACGTTTTCTGGAGCGTTATCGTAATAAACACAGCCGTAAGGCCTCTTCAACTGCAGCAAAGGCATCATGAAACCGATTCAAGTAGGTCTGTTAGGCATTGGCACCGTTGGTGGTGGCGTATTCACTGTTCTCGAGCGTAACCAGGATGAGATTACTCGTCGTGCTGGGCGCGGTATTCGGATTAATACAGTTGCTGATTTAAATGTAGAGCGCGCCAAGGAGTTGGTTAAAGATCGCGCACAAGTAGTCAATGATGCACGTGCAGTGATTAATAACCCAGAGATCGATATTGTTGTTGAGTTAATCGGTGGTTACGGTATCGCTAAAGATTTAGTTCTCGAAGCTATCGCCGCTGGCAAGCATGTAGTCACAGCTAACAAGGCATTGATCGCAGTACACGGCAATGAGATCTTTAAAGCGGCGCACGCTAAAGGCGTGATGGTGGCCTTTGAAGCTGCCGTTGCAGGCGGTATCCCCATTATTAAAGCTTTGCGTGAAGGTTTAACTGCTAACCGCATCGAATGGATTGCCGGCATTATTAACGGCACAACCAATTTCATCTTGTCAGAGATGCGTGATAAAGGTTTGGATTTCGGAACCGTTCTTAAAGAAGCGCAACGTTTGGGTTACGCAGAAGCGGATCCTACTTTCGATATCGAAGGAGTTGATGCTGCGCATAAAGCCACCATCATGAGTGCGATTGCATTTGGTATTCCAATGCAGTTTGAAAAAGCACACATTGAAGGCATTACTAAATTGGATGCGATTGATATCAAATACGCAGAGCAATTGGGTTATCGCATCAAGTTACTTGGCATCGCTAAGAAAACGTCAACAGGTGTTGAGTTGCGCGTGCACCCAACCTTAATTCCTTCTAAGCGTTTGATTGCAAACGTTGAAGGCGCTATGAATGCCGTTCAGGTATTTGGTGATGCTGTTGGAACTACTTTGTATTACGGCAAAGGCGCTGGCTCGGAGCCAACCGCTTCAGCGGTGATTGCAGACTTGGTGGATATCACGCGCTTGCTTAGTGCAGATGCTGAGCACCGTGTTCCTTACTTGGCCTTCCAACCAGATGCCGTTCATGACACGCCGGTATTGCCGATTGGTGAGATCACTACTAGTTACTATTTGCGTTTGCGTGTAGCTGATCAAGCTGGCGTATTGGCTGACATCACGAAGATCTTGGCGTCACATGGTGTTTCAATCGATGCGCTCTTGCAAAAAGAGGCTGATGAGGGCGAGAGTCAAACAGATTTGGTGGCCCTGACTCACGAAACCAAAGAAAAGAACATGCTTGCAGCCATCAAAGAGATTCAAGCTCTCAAAACTGTTGCGGGCGAAGTGGTTAAGATCCGTTTAGAAAATCTGTCTTAAGTAAAACTCAGCAAAACACATGCGTTACCAATCTACTCGTGGCAATAGCCCACAACAATCCTTTTTAGAAATTTTGTTGGGTGGATTGGCGCCTGATGGCGGCTTGTATTTGCCTACTCAGTATCCAAAAGTTACTGCTGCACAACTGGATTCATGGCGTGGCTTGTCATATGCTGATTTAGCTTATGAAGTGTTGAGTCTGTATTGCGATGATATTCCTGAGGCTGATTTGCGTGCGCTATTGCGCAAAACTTATACCGAGCAGGTGTACTGCAATGGTCGCCCTCAAGATAATGCAAAAGACATTACGCCGATCCATTGGCTGGGCGAAGAGCATGGCACACGTATTGGTTTATTGAGCCTTTCAAATGGCCCAACATTGGCCTTCAAAGATATGGCGATGCAGTTGCTTGGCAATCTGTTTGAATATGCTCTTAAGAAAAAAGGTCAGCAGCTCAATATTTTGGGCGCGACTTCTGGTGATACGGGTAGTGCCGCTGAATACGCCATGCGTGGCAAAGAGGGCGTGAAGGTATTCATGCTTTCACCCCGTGGCAAGATGAGCGCCTTCCAGTCGGCGCAAATGTATTCGTTGCAAGACCCCAATATTTTTAACTTAGCAGTTGCTGGCGTTTTTGATGACTGCCAAGATATTGTTAAGGCTGTAAGCAATGATCACGCCTTCAAAGCGAAGAGCCAAATTGGCACAGTGAATTCTATTAACTGGGGTCGAGTAGTTGCTCAAGTGGTGTATTACTTCCAGGGCTACCTCCTAGCAACGAAGTCTAGTAATGAGAAAGTCTCATTCACAGTTCCTTCGGGCAACTTTGGCAATATCTGTGCGGGCCACGTTGCTCGTATGATGGGCTTGCCTATTGAGCATTTAATTGCCGCTACAAACGAGAATGATGTACTGGATGAGTTTTTCCGTACTGGTGTATATCGTGCGCGCAAGTCAGCAGAAACTTTACATACATCTAGCCCTTCGATGGATATCTCCAAAGCGAGTAACTTTGAGCGCTTTGTATTTGATTTCATGGGTAAAGATGGCAAGGCTACTGCCGCTATGTTTAAGCAGGTTGATGAAGCAGGTGGCTTTGATATCTCAAAAGACGCGGTCTTTAAAGAGCTTGGTAAATACGGCTTCCAATCTGGCCGCAGCACTCATGAAAATCGCCTAGAAACTATTCGCGACATTGATAAACGCTACGGCGTCATGATTGATACGCATACCGCTGATGGCGTAAAAGTAGCTCGTGAACATTTGCAGGTTGGTATTCCGATGATTGTGCTTGAGACAGCGCTTCCAATTAAGTTTGAAGAAACGATTGAGATTGCTTTAGGCCGCCCTGCAGAATGTCCGCCAGCTTTCAAAGACATTAAGTCCAAGCCACAGCGCGTAGAGAATATCGATGCAGATGTAAATCAAGTAAAAGATTTCATCACAATGCATCTGGGTTAATTTTTAACCCACAACAATTGAAGCAATCAAGATCATCCTATGACTAAGCCACCAATGTTGACCGCGCAGCAGGCTTTAGACCATCTGCTTTCGCATGCTCAAGTAGTTGGTGAGAGCGAGCAGGTTGCTATGCAGGCCGCTTTAGGTCGCGTGCTTTCTGAAAACGTCAATAGCCTGGTTGATGTGCCCCCATTAGATAACACTTCGATGGATGGTTATGCCGTACGTACTGCGGATACCCAAACTGCCGGAAGTATTCTCAAGATTGCCCAACGTATTCCAGCTGGCTCTATGGGTGTTCAATTGGAGCCAGGTACTGTCGCCAGAATTTTTACTGGTGCACCCGTTCCTCCCGGCGCTGATGCAGTAGTCATGCAAGAAGATTGCTCAGTAGAAGCCCCGGTTGATCAAGTCACTGTAAATAGTGCTCCAGTAATAGGTCAATGGATCCGTCGCAGGGGCGAAGATTTAACAGCTGGTAAGACTTGTTTAACCGCGGGCACATTCTTGCGTCCCCAAGAATTAGGTGTTGCTGCTTCAGCTGGATTGACTCACTTAAACGTGAAGCGTCGCGTTAAGGTAGCTGCATTTTTCACTGGCGATGAGTTAGCACTTCCAGGTGAGCCCTTAAAGCCAGGTGGCATTTACAACTCCAATCGCGATACTTTATTGGCCTGCCTCAAGTCTCTAGGTTGTGACGCAACCGATTTAGGTATTGTTCCAGACCGCTTAGATGCAACACGTGCAGCATTACGTAAAGCCAGCAAAGATCATGATTTGATTATTACTTCTGGTGGCGTATCGGTTGGCGAAGAAGATCACATTAAGCCTGCGGTGACTGCCGAAGGAAGATTGGATCTTTGGCAGATTTCCATTAAGCCTGGTAAGCCGTTGGCTTTTGGTGCAGTTCGTAAATCAGATGAGCCTAAAGATGGTGAGGCCTGGTTTATTGGCTTGCCTGGTAATCCAGTTTCTAGCTTTGTTACTTTCTTGTTATTCGTCCGTCCCTTCATTCTGAAATTACAAGGCCGCGAAGCTAAGATCCCACAATCCTATTTCATGCGTGCTGATTTTGATTGGTTAAAAGCAGATCGTCGTAATGAGTTCTTGCGCGTCAAACTCAATAGTAACGGCGGCTTAGATTTATTCCCGAACCAAAGCTCTGGTGTGCTCACTAGCGCTTCTTGGGGCGATGGTTTGGTGGATTGCCCACCCAACCAGCCAATTAAGGCTGGAGATTTAGTGAAGTACATCCCCTTTGATGCGTTACTTAAATAATCGGTTTACGATTAGCTCATGAAACTCGAATTACGATTCTTTGCTTCTCTGCGTGAAGCACTTGGTGTTTCACAAGAAAGCATCACCATTCCTGCAGCAATTAAAACCATTGCCGATCTTAGGGAACACCTTATTGAGCGTGGCAGTCCCTGGGCAGAAGTCTTGGCAGAGGGCAAAGTTTTACGTTGTGCATTGAATCAGCAGATGGTTGATGCGAGTACTTCATTGCAAGACGGTGCTGAAGTAGCCTTCTTTCCGCCAGTGACCGGAGGCTGATATGCCGATCAAAATCCAAGAAAGCGATTTTGATGTCAGTGCTGAAATAGCAGCACTCCGTAAAGGTGATCCACGGGTTGGCGCAGTGGTTTCTTTCTTGGGCACTGTTCGCGACATGAATGATGGTAGCCAAGTAAAAGGCATGACACTCGAGCATTACCCCGGCATGACTGAAAAAGCGCTCCAGGAAATTCTGGATCAAGCCAAAGCCCGCTGGGATATCTATCAAACTTTAGTAATTCATCGGGTAGGGCCTTTGTTGCCCGAGGATCAAATCGTTTTAGTGGCTGTTACTAGCGCACACAGAGGCGAAGCATTTTCCGCTTGTGAGTTCATCATGGACTACCTGAAAACAGCCGCACCTTTCTGGAAAAAAGAAGATACCCCTGAGGGAGCGCGTTGGGTTGATGCCCGTGTAGCTGATGATGCAGCACTGTCTAAATGGGAAAAATAATGAACACCGCAGCAAGAAAGCTCTTGTTGTGCATGTTGATACTTTCTGCGGTGGGTCTATCTGGTTGTGGTGCTGGCGATGGTGTGCAAGCACAATCAACCCCGTCTACTTTGGCCACAAAAGATCTTTCTGCCTTTGTGGATACGTATTGGTATGTGCCAACGGATTATTTGCTGGCCTATGCCTATAGCTCTTCGGGTAATCCAAAAACAACTGCTGTAAATGATCAAACAGTTTGGCACTTCACTTCTGTAAATCAGGGATTTTTATTGGGTTGCTCTTTTGCTAGCACCAATAATGGCGCTACTTGGTCTGCATCAACTATTGTGGGATCTGTAACAGCCAATAATTCGGTATCTATTGGCTTCTATGGATCATCTCTAACCGTTGGGTCTGGGCAGTTAACTACATCTAGTGGTCAACCTGCATTTTTGATGCAGATGTCAACCGGCAATGGCACAGCTGGTCTTACGCATTGGGCTTATATGCTGCCCGTAACCTCATCTAACTCTGCCTGGTCTAGTTTGCCTGGCACTAATAGTGTGAGCGTTCCAACCGCAACTGCATCTGGGTGCTAAGACGCAAAAAATCCTAGTTTTTCAGCTCTAGGTAATTTCTTAAGCTTAGCCTCTGCCTTAGAGGCTTCAGATCGGTCGGGGTGCTCTTGCGTTGCCAAAAGGATGACTGGTCTGCGAGCTCTGGTATAGCGAGCACCTTGTCCTGAATTATGGGCCTCTAGGCGATGCTCAAGGCGGTTCGTGATGCCAGCGTAATAGCTGCCATCAGAGCACTCTAGAAGGTAAACAAGCCAGGTCAAAATAGGGATAAATTCGCTTAAAAAGAGGTCTAACAGACTTGAAATTAACAAGAATGCCCCTATATTCTATAGATAGATATTTGTAAAAAATAGATGAAGTAGATAGGACTTAAAAAATGAGAATAGATAAATTAACTACTAAGTTTCAAGAGGCCTTAAGTGAGGCCCAAAGTATCGCTTTAGCCAAAGATAACCAATATATTGAGCCGGCCCACGTGTTGCTGGCAATGTTGCGTGATTCTGATGGTGGCGCAAAGAGTTTGCTTACTAGAGCGGGTGTCAATGTCGCCGGCTTGGAAAAGGGCGTAGAAAAGATCATCAGCAATCTTCCTGAGGTGCAGGGCACCAGCGGAGAGGTTCAGGTTGGTCGTGATTTAAGTAATTGGCTTAACCTTTGTGAAAAAGAAGCCAATAAACGCAATGACCAATTTATCGCTGGTGAGTTGTTTTTGCTGGTGGTGGCTGATGACAAAGGCGAGCTCGGAAAAGTGGCTCGTGAGAATGGATTAAATCGTAAATCGTTAGAAGCGGCTATTGATTTAGTGCGCGGAGGAGAATCAGTGAATAGTGCAGATGCTGAAGGCCAACGTGAAGCCTTAAAGAAATACACAGTAGATTTAACTGAGCGTGCTCGTATGGGTAAGCTTGATCCAGTGATTGGTCGTGACGATGAGATTCGTCGCACTATTCAGATCTTGCAACGTCGCGGTAAAAATAACCCGGTTCTTATTGGTGAGCCTGGTGTGGGTAAGACTGCCATCGTTGAAGGCTTAGCACAGCGCATCGTCAATGGTGAAGTGCCTGAGACTCTCAAGAACAAGCGTGTCTTGGTCTTGGATATGGCCTTGCTACTGGCTGGTGCCAAGTATCGCGGTGAGTTCGAGGAGCGCCTCAAAGCAGTTCTGAGCGATGTTGCGAAAGACGAAGGTCAAACGATTATCTTTATTGATGAGATTCATACGATGGTTGGGGCTGGTAAGGGTGATGGCGCAATGGACGCTGGCAATATGCTCAAGCCTGCCTTGGCTCGCGGCGAATTACATTGCATCGGTGCAACGACCTTGGATGAGTATCGCAAGTACATAGAAAAAGATCCTGCGCTGGAGCGTCGTTTCCAAAAAGTCATGGTGGAAGAGCCTAGTGTTGAGGCAACGATTGCGATCTTGCGTGGTTTACAGGAGCGCTATGAGCTTCACCATGGTATCGAGATCACCGATCCTGCAATCGTAGCTGCTGCGGAGTTATCACATCGCTACATTACCGATCGTTTCTTGCCAGATAAAGCTATTGATCTCATTGATGAGGCTGGTTCCCGTATTCGGATGGAGATTGACTCCAAGCCTGAGGTAATGGATAAGCTAGAGCGTCGTCTCATTCAATTGAAGATTGAGCGCGAAGCAGTAAAGAAAGAAAAAGACGAAGCCTCTCAAAAACGTCTAGCCCTGATTGAGGAAGAGATCAAGCGCCTGGGTGCTGAGTATGCTGACTTGGAAGAAATCTGGAAAGCAGAGAAGGGTGCCGTCCTTGGTGCCGCCAATCTGAAAGAAGAGATTGAAAAGGTGAAAGCAGATATTGCAAAGCTACAGCGTGACGGCAAGTTAGAGCAAGTTGCTGAGTTGCAGTACGGCAAGCTGCCTGAGCTTGAGGCTAAGCTCAAATCTGCTGCTGCAGCTGAGGCTAAAGGCAGTAAAGATGGCGTAGTAAAAAACAAATTGCTACGCACCCAAGTTGGCGCGGAAGAAATTGCTGAGGTGGTTTCTCGTGCGACGGGTATTCCGGTATCCAAGATGATGCAGGGTGAGCGTGATAAGTTGCTCAAGATGGAAGAGCTTCTGCATAAACGTGTAGTTGGTCAGGAGGAGGCTATCCGCGCAGTATCAGATGCGATCCGTCGTTCCCGTGCTGGTTTAGCAGAAGAGAATCGTCCATATGGATCCTTCTTATTCCTTGGGCCTACCGGTGTTGGTAAGACTGAGTTGTGCAAAGCTCTGGCTGGCTTTTTGTTTGATAGCGAAGATCATCTCATTCGCATTGATATGAGCGAGTTCATGGAAAAACATAGTGTTGCGCGCTTGATCGGCGCGCCTCCTGGCTATGTAGGCTATGAAGAGGGTGGCTATTTAACTGAGCAAGTTCGTCGTCACCCCTATAGCGTGATCTTGTTTGATGAAATTGAGAAAGCCCATCCAGATGTATTCAATGTACTTTTACAAGTACTGGATGATGGCCGATTAACGGATGGTCAAGGTCGCACTGTTGACTTTAAGAACACCGTCATTGTGATGACTAGTAATATTGGTTCACATTTGATTCAGTCAATGGTGGACAAGAAGCAGGCAGAAATCAAAGAAGCGGTATTCGAAGAGCTAAAGAATCATTTCCGTCCGGAGTTCTTGAATCGTATTGATGAAATCGTCGTATTCCATGGTTTGGACAAAGGCAATATTGCCAATATTGCGAAGATCTTACTTAAAAACTTGTCAGATCGTTTGGCGAAGGTCGATATGCAGCTTGAGGTCAGCGATGCTGCCCTGAATAAGATTGCTGAGGTAGGCTTTGATCCTGTATTCGGAGCAAGGCCACTCAAGCGGGCAATTCAGCAGCATATTGAGAATCCCGTTTCCAAGATGATTTTGGAGGGCACCTTCGGACCTAAGGATGTAGTACCTGTAGATGTTGATAAAGCAGGTAACTTTAGCTTTACGCGCCAGGTCCACTAAGCTGCAAAAAGGTATTTCAGCAGGAATTTTTCTGCGCCAGTAAACTCGGTACATGACTGTTGCGAATAGTAGGCGCCCCAGTGATGTCCGGGTTATTGGTCTTATTAGCCTGGCTCACGGCAGCTCCCATTTCTTTCATTTAGTGCTTCCGCCCATGTTCCCATGGTTGAAGGATGCCTTTGCTTTGAGTTATGCCGAACTCGGTTTACTCATGTCAGTCTTCTTTGTTGTGTCTTGTATTGCTCAGGCTACCTCTGGATTTTTAGTGGACCGTATCGGAGCACGGCCAGTTTTATTTTCTGGGATTGCTTTATTAATACTCGCTGCGCTCACTTACTCGCAAAGCAATGGGTACGCCATGCTGTTAATGGGTGCGGTAATAGCGGGATGTGGCAACGGTATTTTTCATCCAGTGGATTACACACTCATCAATCACAAGGTGTCACCACCCAATCTTCCATATGCCTATTCAATGCATGGTGTGACTGGTTATTTAGGGTGGGCCGCAGCCCCAGCCTTCATGGTTGCAATTGCTCAATTTAGTGATTGGCGCATAGCCTTTTTGTCTGCAGCTTTGTTAGAGGCTTGTATTTTGACGATCCTTTGGCTTAACAAAAGCTATCTACTAGATGATGTCAAAGAGCGCCGTGAGCAAAGCCATGCAAGCACCCAGGCCGCTAATCCAGGCTCTAGCCCAGAGAGTGCGTTTGCTTTCTTAAAGCTGCCTGCGGTGTGGTTATGTTGGATATTCTTTTTCTTTAGCATGGCCTCTACATCGAGTTTGCAATCATTTGCTCCGAGTGCACTGTTTAATATTTATCAAATTCCTATTGATGTAGGAAGTTATTACATCACCTTGTTAGCGCTTGGTAGCGCTGGCGGTGTTTTATTTGGCGGTTACCTTGCTGCAAAATTACGGGCACCTGAACGCATTGTGAGTTCTTGTTTATCTATCACGATTGTGATGTGTATCTTGCTAGCTACGGGATTGGTTTCACCATCCATCATTCCATTTATATTTTGTGCGCTTGGATTTGGTTATGGTGTAGTGGCGCCGTCACGCGACTTATTAGTGAAGGCGGCTACACCTAAGGGTGTATCAGGGCGAGTCTACGGAATTGTTTACTCTGGAATTGATTTGGGAGCTGCAGTGGGTCCGTTTATCTTTGGCTTCTTTATGGATGCTGGTCTGCCCAAAGCATTGTTCTTGGGAATCGCAATGTTCCAGTTAATGATCATTCCGACGGTGTTTAAGGTCTCCTCCAGACTCTCTCCTAAAGCTGTTTGAGGTAGCGATACAAATCACTACTTATATTTTCACAATGTGAAACGCCATTACACTGCGTAAAATGCGGTGCAACATAAGTGCTGCAGCTTCATTCCATTCAGTGGTTATTTATTCCACATTATAAAAAAATAGATACAAGTTATTGAATTTAAATAACTAAATATTTTCTAAAATATCTCAAATTTCCCTTGCTTGCTTTTTTGAACTGTCTAAACTCTTATATAAGACATAAGACTTGAAGAGGTCTTAACGGTCCTTAAATTTTGAAGTACTTGTTTAACTTAGGGAGAAAAACATGGCAGATCGCAAAGCAGAAATCGCAGCACTACAAAAAGACTGGGATACCAATCCACGCTGGAAAGGTATTACCCGTGGCTATACAGCTGAGGACGTAGTGCGTCTTCGTGGCTCATTGAAGATTGAACACACATTAGCTAAGCATGGTGCTGAGCGCCTCTGGGAATTGGTAAATAACGAAGCTTACGTGAACTGTTTAGGTGCTTTGACTGGTGGTCAAGCAATGCAACAGGTTAAAGCGGGTGTGCAAGCTATTTACTTGTCAGGTTGGCAAGTTGCTGCTGACGGTAACTCATACGCAGCAATGTACCCAGACCAATCTTTATATCCAGTAGATTCAGTTCCTAAAATGGTTGAGCGTATTAATAACTCATTCCAACGTGCCGATGAAATTCAAACAGCTAAAGGTATCAATAAAGGCGATGCTGGTTATATTGAATATTTCGCTCCAATCGTTGCGGATGCGGAAGCTGGTTTTGGTGGTGTATTGAATGCATTTGAATTAAGTAAGGCATTGATCAAGCAGGGTGCTGCTGGCGTTCACTTCGAAGACCAATTGTCTTCTGTTAAGAAGTGCGGTCACTTGGGCGGCAAAGTATTGTTGCCTACTGCTGAATCTGTTCAGAAGTTGATCTCTGCTCGTTTAGCTGCTGACGTGATGGGTGTTTCCACCATCATCTTGGCTCGTACTGACGCGGAAGCTGCTGATTTGTTGACATCTGATTACGATGCAAACGATAAGCCATTCTTGACTGGCGAGCGTACCCCAGAGGGCTTCTACAAAACTCGTAAGGGCTTGGATCAAGCGATCTCACGTGGATTGGCATATGCTGCTTACGCTGATATGGTTTGGTGTGAAACTGGTACACCTGACCTTGAGTTTGCTCGTCAGTTTGCTGAAGCAATTCGTGCGAAGTTCCCGGGCAAGATGTTGGCTTACAACTGCTCACCATCTTTCAACTGGAAGAAAAACTTAGACGACGCAACGATTGCTAAATTCCAACGCGAATTAGGTGCAATGGGTTACAAGTATCAGTTCATCACATTGGCTGGTATCCACTCTATGTGGTACAACATGTTCGACTTGGCTCAAGATTACATGCAGCGCGGTATGACTGCTTATATTGAGAAAGTACAAGAGCCAGAATTCGCTGCTCGTGATCGTGGCTACACCTTTGTTTCACATCAGCAAGAAGTTGGCACTGGTTATTTCGACGACGTAACTACTGTTATCCAAGGTGGCAAGTCTTCTGTAACGGCGTTGACTGGTTCTACTGAAGAAGAGCAGTTTCACTAAGAAATCCCTAAGTAGTACGTAGTAGCAGCGCAGTAATAATGCGCCCATACTGCCGCGGCACCTAAATAACCCCACAAGGGTGACTTAGGTGCCGTTTTCGTTTACATTCTTTCCATGACTAATTGCGTACTTTGTAAAGACGAACTTAAGCCCGAAGAAGGGCAGCTTATTTGGCGCGGGGATGACTGTCGTGTCATCCTTGTTAACGACCAGGATCTGCCTGGTTTCTGTAGAGTGGTTTGGAATCGGCACGTAGCCGAAATGACCGATCTAAGCCATGGGGAACGAGACCATCTAATGACCTTGGTGTTTGCTGTTGAAGAAGCTATACGCCACGTCATGCATCCAGATAAGGTGAATATTGCCGCCTTAGGCAATATGGTTCCCCATATTCACTGGCATGTCATCCCAAGATTTAAGGATGACGCTTTCTTTCCAGGCTCTGCTTGGTCCAAGAGGGCTCAAGAAACGCAAGCTGCTGTATTAAAGGCTAGAAGAGAAAAAGCCCAAGAATTACCAGCAGCCATTAAGTCTGTAATTGCTAATTTATCCTAGGGTTCATATGCGCAAGTTATTAGTAGCTTCTTTAATATTTGTATTCAATGCTTTATGCCTTGGTTCGGTATATGCGGCAGATATTCAAGTTATTACCTCTGGTGCTTTTGCTGAGGCGTTAAAGGACTTAGTGCCTGTATATGAAAAACAATCCCCCAATAAAGTCATCATTTCTTATGGCTCCTCGATGGGGGCTGCACCTGATTCCATTCCTTCAAGATTAACAAAGGGCGAGCAGTTTGATGTCCTCATTTTGGCTTCACCTGCTTTAGATGGCTTTATTAAGAGCGGCGTAGTGCAATCGGGAACACGAGTTGATTTAGTGGCTTCAGTAATGGGCGCAGTAGTGAAGGCGGGCGCGCCAAAACCCGATATTAGTACGATGAGTGGATTGAAATCGGCCTTATTAAATGCAAAGTCAGTTGCTTATTCGGCAAGCGCTAGCGGCGTGTATTTATCAACAGAGCTATTCCCAAAAATGGGAATTTCAGAGCAGATGGATAAAACTGCAAGAAAAATTTATAGTGAAAGAGTGGCATCAGTTGTAGCTAGAGGAGAAGCCGATTTGGGCTTTCAGCAAGTTAGCGAGCTACTACCTATCCCTGGCGTAGACTTTATTGGTGAGTTGCCTCCGGAAGCGCAAAAGACGGTGCTGTTTTCTGCAGGTATTACGAGCAATGTTCAGAATTTAACTGCATCAAAAGATTTAATTGCGTTCTTGGCTTCAGCCAAGGCGGCCCCAACGATACAAAAAGCAGGATTAAAGCCAGTACTACCGACATTGCCTTGGTAATGAACTGTTAGAGATTCACTCTCTTGTTATCGCGCCCACATGCGATAACTTTTTCAGATCATCGGACGACCTCTTTGCTTGCGTTACAAAATCATCAATCCTGTTTGTAACGCCTTCACGAAGATTCATTTCTTATTCCATATGTCTGATAGCGAACATGAAATTGATTCATTAAGGAATACGCTGAAACCTTGCAAGACTTAAAGCGCAAGCTGTAAGTGCATTATTTAATTGATGAATTAAGCCCCATCTTTGATGTTTTATTAAGTTTTGGGGTTTCATAAAAAGGAATTGATATGAATATGATTAAAAAATTCGGACTTGGATCATTGGTATGCTTTACTTTGGCGGCATGCGTTTCAATGTCTCCTAGTCAAAGTATCGTTAAAACTAATAATGGTATTTTAGTTAGCACTAGCAATATGACTTTGTATACCTTTGATAAGGATCAAGCAGGATCAAGCAGGATCAGGCAAATCAACCTGTAATGGAGATTGCGCGATTAACTGGCCTCCATTATTGGTGGATAAAAATGCCACATCTTATTGGGACTACTCAATTATTACGCGCGATGACGGTAAGCAACAGTTTGCCTATAAAGGTAAGCCTTTGTATTTCTTTATCATGGACAAAAAGCCCGATGATCGTAATGGCGATAACTATTTAAATGGGGCTTGGCATATCGTTAAGATGTGATTCGCTAACAATTATGAAGGCCGTCTTGAGGCGGCTTTCATTTTGAATCCATTCAATACCGCTAGCAGTCTTTAAATCTACCTACCCCAGTTTTTTCAAAGCTTCGAGATACTTATCTGGATTGAGTGGCTGACCTTCACGCTGTGCTTCCCACATCACTTGCCCCAGACATTCCATCATGACGTGCTGTGCCTCATGCATTGAGCCTAGCTTTTGCGAGAGCTTGTCTGCAATCTCTTTAATCCCAGGTGGCTGATTGATTGAGATCTGCTCACTAATCGACAGATGCATCGACAGATGCAAGAAAGGATTGGTTTCACCGCGCTCTGGTGTGTAGTCCTGTCCTAGAGCGCCTTCTGGATCGGCGAGTAAGTCATGATATTCAGGGTGCTCAACCATCCAATCGCTTGCAAGCGTCTCCATCGGATCAAGAATCTGATTCTCGGTCTTCTTTTTCCAGGTATCGCAGAAAAAGCGCCTCACTTCTTCACGGGTTGGATTAAATATCGCCACGAACTTTCCCTTTGCCAGTTTTTTGTTTGAAGCCGCATAGAGGCTCCACGATGCATTGCGCGCAATCTGGGTTACGTGCTTTACAAGTATATCGACCGTGCAGAATAAGCCAGTGATGTGCATCCAATAGATATTCTTTTGGTACACGCTTAAGTAATTGCTCTTCCACTTTCACCACATCTTTGCCAGGTGCTAAGCCAGTGCGGTTAGACACCCTAAAGATGTGAGTATCAACAGCCATAGCGATTTGTCCAAAGGCGGTATTAAGGATGACGTTCGCAGTTTTTCTGCCGACACCTGGCAATGCTTCTAATTCTTCACGGGTTTGAGGAACTTCACCGCCATGTTTTTCAAGGAGAAGTCGACAAGTCTCTTGAATATGTTTGCCTTTGGAGTTGAATAAGCCAATATGTTGAATATAGGGCCTAACCCCTTCTTCTCCAAGATCCAGAAGTGCTTGCGGGGTATTAGCTACTTTATATAGCTCACGTGTCCCTTTGTTAACGGATATGTCTGTTGCTTGCGCAGATAGTAGTACTGCAATTAATAACTCAAATGGCGAGTTATATTCCAGCTCAGTTTCTGGCTTGGGGTTATTGGCTTTGAGCTGCTCAAAAAAAGCACGACGCTTTTCTGGGTTCATCATTTCTTTTGTTGGGCTCGTGCGATAGCGGCAGCAATAATGGCGCGCTTACGTTCTTGTTCTTTTAATTCGTCTACAGAGGAAGGATTTTCTGCATTCACTGCGGATAATTTTGCAGCAGCTTTTTTAGCCAAGCGATCATCGTTATCCTTTTGCTCTCTATCAAGACGCTGTTCGCGGTCGTGATAGCGCTGACGAGAAATATCAGCCAGCTCTTGAGACCAGGCGTCCCAGCCGGTTTGATTCCCAGTAACGTCGATCATGCTAATGCAGTCGACTGGGCATGGCGGAATGCAAAGGTCGCAACCAGTGCACCACTCCGTCAGCACTACGTGCATTTGTTTGGAGGCCCCAACGATTGCATCAACAGGACACGCCTGAATACATAAAGTGCAGCCAATGCACTTTTGAGGATCAATAAAAGCAACTGGCCTAGGACGCTCAACTCCGCACTCTGGATCAATGGTTGGATGGAGATCGAAGGCATCCTGCGGATAAATGGGCATTAGGACCTTGCTCAGGCGCTGAATGCCCTCAACTCCGCCTGGGGGGCAGCGATTGGGCGGCACATCTCCAGAGGCCATGGCCTGGGCATACCCACGACAATCTGGGTAACCGCATTTAGTACATTGCGTTTGCGGAAGAATATCCTCAAGTTGATCGATGAGGGTTTTTGTTTGACTCATTGAAGTGCTGATCTTCTTAAAAATTAAAGGCTCCGAAGAGCCCTTAATTTATGCAGACTTGGTAGTCCGGGTAGCTGTTTTCTTCGTATTTTGATGCTCACGAATAAACGTCTTAATCTTTGGGTACACCTTCTCGCGCCAACGACGGCCAGCAAATATGCCGTAGTGACCAGCACCAGCAACCTCATAGTGATCTTTGTTCTCTTTTGAGATGCCGGCACATAAACCATGTGCTGAACGTGTTTGACCACTTCCGGAGATATCATCTAGCTCACCCTCAATAGTCAGCAAAGCAGTCTTTTTGATATCTTGAGGTTTGACGAGTTCACCAGCAACCTCCCAAGTACCGTTAGGCAATGAATAGTCTTGGAAGACAGTCTTGATAGTATCGAGATAGAACTTAGAGTCCAAATCCAGTACCGCGTTGTACTCATCGTAGAAGCGGATATGTGATTCAGCATCCTGCTCATCGCCGCGAACTAGGTTTTGGAAGTAATCCCAGTGTGACTGTAAGTGGTTTTGTGGATTCATGGCAATAAAGCCAGTGTGCTGCAAGAAGCCGGGGTATACACGACGACCAGCGCCTGGGTAATTTGGTGGTACGTTATAAATCACGTGACTCTCAAACCACTCAAAAGACTTCTGATCAGCTAAGTTATTTACTGCAGTCGGTGATTTGCGCGCATCAATAGGGCCACCCATCATGATCATGGATGCTGGAGTTGCTTCGCCAGCAGAGGCCATCAAGGAGATTGCGCCTAATGTAGGAACAGTAGGTTGGCAAACTGAAATCACATGTAAATCTTTTGCGCCAATAGTGCGAATGAATTCTTGGACATAATGAACATAGTCATCAAGACCAAACTCACCATCCTCTACAGGCACCAGACGTGCATCAATCCAATCAGTAATGTAAACCTTGTGGTCTTGCAAAAGGGTGCGTACGGTATCACGCAACAAAGTGGCATGGTGGCCAGACATTGGAGCAACTACGAGAACTGTTGGATCTTCTTTGAGGCTCTTAATGGTTTCTACATCATCAGAAAAGCGCTTAAAACGAATCAGATTACAGAAAGGCTTTGAGACGACTGTTCTTTCATGAATCGCAACTTCGTGACCATGTGCTTTTACAGAGCGAATGCCAAATTCCGGTTTTTTGTAATCCTTACCCAAGCGATATAGGAGTTCATAACTAGCAGCCAATCGATCCGAGCCCGGAACCTTAGACGCGGGATTGGAAGCATTGATAAAAGCTTCTGAAGCAGCGCGTGCCCATGAACTAACTGGTTGAAGTAAGGCTTTTTGAAATTCGTGTAACTGATATAGCATGGTACCTCCGGTAATTCAGTGTATCCGCTTATTACGCTTTATTTAAGCCAATACGCGGGCGATTGCTTTGGCCACTTTGTCAATATTTTTGGTATTGAGGGCCGCAACACAAATGCGTCCAGTAGAAAGGGCATAAATGCCATCCTCTTTCTGTAAGCGCTCAACTTGCTCAGCAGTTAAGCCTGAGTAAGAAAACATTCCACGTTGCTTCTCGATAAAAGCAAAATCTTGCTTCACACCAGCAGCAGCGAGTTTTTCAACAAGACCATGACGCATGGCTTTAATGCGATCTCGCATTTCTGCCAACTCATCTTCCCAGAGCTTACGTAACTCTGGTGAATTTAAAACAGCAGCAGCAATTGCAGCGCCATGAGTTGGGGGATTCGAATAGTTTGTGCGAATTACGCGCTTTAATTGTGAGAGCACGCGAGTAGATTCGTCTTTGTCTTGCGTCACGATAGATAAGGCACCAACACGCTCTCCATAGAGTGAGAATGATTTGGAGAAAGAGCTCGATACAAAGAAAGACATACCTGATTCGGCAAAGAGGCGAACTGCAATGCCGTCTTGCTCAATCCCATCGGCAAAACCTTGGTAAGCCATATCCAGGAAGGGGATGAGGCCTTTGTTCTTACAGATAGCAATCACTTGGCGCCATTGCGCCTCAGTAATATCTGCGCCAGTTGGGTTGTGGCAGCAAGCATGCAACAACACAGTCGTGTTCTTTGGGAAAGACTCTAAAGATTTCACCATGCCATCAAAATCAACACCACGTGTTTTGCCGTCGAAGTAGGTGTACTCAACTACTTCAAAGCCAGCGGATTCAAAAATACCACGGTGGTTTTCCCAGGTAGGGTTGCTAATCGCACAGGGTGCATTTAAGTTCAAGCGTTTAATAAAGTCAGCACCAACACGTAACGCACCTGTTCCACCAAGACACTCGGCTGTAACGACGCGGCCGTCTTTAATAAGTGCAGACTCGGCACCAAACAATAAATTTTGCACTGCACTGTTGTATGGGTTTGGGCCTTCGATTGGGATGTAGCTACGTGGCGAGTGCTTTGCAACAATCGCCTCTTCTGCCTTCATGACCGCTTTGAGAAGTGGCACCTTGCCTTCGTCTGTGTAATAGACGCCAACACCTAAATTCACTTTGTCAGCACGCTGGTCTGCAACATAGGCTTCTGTGAGGCCAAAAATAGGATCTTTAGGGGCTAATTGAACTGAGGCAAACAGGGTCATTGGAGGTCGAAAGTGGTAGTTAGGGGGTGATTGGGGGTAGTTAAGCTTGTCGTTGACGTTAAATTCAGTTTAATTGATGGTTTTTGAGGCCAGAATCAACTATTTCCTAAGAAAAACGGCAAAATCATTGTTTGTACAAAATTCTCTGTGAAGAAGTCTCACAGGTGAAATGATAGCCGAGATGCCCCCTAAGTTGCCTAAAACTGGTCCAAATTCTGAAGTAAAAGCGGTAAATAAAAGCCCGGCGGCAGATCCGTTGGGCGAGGCTGGCCACGACCTCGATCCGGCTAAGTTTGTCACCTTCCCGGACTCCCCTTATTTCCTCTATCAACCATTTGCCCCTGCAGGCGATCAGCCTCAGGCAATTGATGCCCTAGTGGAAGGGGTTGAGGATGGATTGACCTTTCAGACGCTTCTAGGGGTGACTGGGTCTGGAAAGACCTTCACGATGGCCAATGTCATCGCTAGAACAGGCCGTCCGGCCATCATTTTTGCCCCGAATAAGACCTTAGCGGCTCAGCTTTACAGTGAATTTAGGGAGTTTTTCCCGAAAAACGCGGTTGAGTACTTCGTCAGCTACTACGACTATTACCAGCCGGAGGCCTACGTCCCTCAGCGTGATCTCTTTATTGAAAAAGACTCCTCCATCAACGAGCACATCGAACAGATGCGTTTGTCCGCAACAAAGAGTTTGTTAGAGCGTCGTGACGTCATCATCGTTGCAACTGTATCGGCAATTTACGGTATTGGTAATCCTGGCGACTATCACAGTATGGTGATGACATTGCGTCCGGGTGACAAGATGAGCCAGCGCGATATTTTGATGCGCCTCATTGCAATGCAGTATGACCGCAATGAAACGGATTTCAAGCGTGGTGTATTCAGAGTGCGTGGCGATACGATTGATATTTTCCCTGCTGAGCATAACGAGTTAGCAGTGCGCGTCGAACTCTTTGATGATGTGATTGAGAGCTTGCAGTTCTTTGATCCGCTGACTGGAAAAATTCGTCAGAAGATTCCACGTTTTACTGTATATCCAAGTTCACATTACGTTACGCCACGCGATACTGTTTTGAAAGCAATTGAAACTATCAAAACAGAATTACGCACTCGCTTGGATGAGTTCGTTAAAGATGGCAAATTAGTTGAGGCGCAACGTCTTGAACAGCGCACGCGTTTTGATCTAGAGATGCTCAATGAATTGGGTTTCTGTAAGGGGATTGAGAACTACTCTCGCCACTTATCTGGAGCTGCTCCTGGCGAGGCGCCGCCTACGCTGGTGGACTATCTTCCTAACGATGCCTTGATGTTCCTGGATGAGAGTCACGTATTAATCGGGCAACTGAATGCTATGTACAACGGGGATAAATCTCGTAAACATACTTTGGTGGAATTTGGATTCCGTTTGCCTTCAGCGATGGATAACCGCCCGTTGAAATTTACCGAGTTTGAAACCAAGATGCGTCAAACCGTTTTTGTTTCTGCAACACCTGCTGATTATGAAAAAGCACATCAAGGTCAAGTGGTTGAACAAGTAGCCAGACCAACTGGATTGGTCGATCCAGAGATTGAAGTCTTACCAGCAAGTACCCAGGTTGATGATTTGCTCGATCAAATTCATGCGCGCGTTAAAGTGCATGAGCGAGTTCTAGTAACTGTATTGACCAAGCGTATGGCAGAACAATTAACCGACTATCTTTCGGATAACGGTGTGAAGGTGCGTTACGTTCACTCAGATATCGACACAGTGGAGCGTGTCGAAATTTTGCGTGACTTACGTTTGGGTGTTTTCGATGTGTTAGTTGGTATTAATTTGTTGCGCGAAGGTTTGGATATTCCGGAGGTGTCATTAGTAGCCATTCTGGATGCTGATAAAGAGGGCTTCTTGCGTTCCGAGCGCAGCTTGATTCAGACCATTGGGCGCGCCGCTCGAAATGTTCGTGGTAAAGCCATCTTGTATGCCGACAAGGTTACAAACTCCATGCGCCTTGCCATGGGGGAGACCGAAAGACGGCGAACCAAGCAAATCGCCTTCAATAAGCTTCATGGCATTGAGCCTAAGGGCGTGAAAAAGCGCATCAAAGACATTATTGATGGTGTCTATGACGTCAAAGAGAAGCGCCAGGAGATGCAGGTCGAGCAGGAGCGGGCTCACTATGAAGATATGGGCGAGAAGGACCTAGCAGCTGAAATCAAGCGCCTGGAGAAGCAGATGAATGCTGAAGCCAAGAATTTAGAGTTTGAAAAGGCTGCTAGCACCCGGGATAGACTTACTAAGGTGAAAGAAATGGCTTTTGGGGCTAGGTCTAGGGACGCCGTCTAGGGGTTTAATCAGTTAATTCCTGACTTACAATGCGGTTTTTTGGGATAATTCCCGAGCAATTTGCTGGGGAATATGGTAAAGTTGAGTGGAATGGTCGGGTATTACCCGCCCGACTGTTAGCTGTCCATAACAATCCATTACCAAGGTGACATATGAGACTTACAACCAAAGGTCGTTTTGCAGTAACCGCAATGATTGATTTAGCCCTGCGTGAAACGCATGGTCCCGTAACTTTGGCCGGAATTAGCCAAAGACAAAAGATTTCCCTCTCTTATCTTGAGCAATTGTTCGGCAAATTACGCCGTTTCAATATCGTGGAGAGTACTCGCGGACCTGGCGGTGGATACACCCTAGCGCGACCATCCTCCGAAGTGAGTGTTGCTGACATCATTGTTGCAGTCGACGAGCCTCTTGATGCAACCCAATGTGGTGGTAAAGGTAACTGTCATACCGATGAAGAAAATCATGGCCGCTGTATGACGCATGATCTTTGGAGCAATCTCAACTCTAAAATGGTTGAGTACCTCAGCTCAGTAAGCTTGAAAGATCTGGTTCAGCAACAAGAAGGGCGCGGCATTGTGATTCAAGACATGCGCCAAAAGAAAATTAAAGTTGAAAGCACTAAAGCAGATAAACCTGCTCCAGCGCTTGCAGCTAAAAAAGAAGTAGCCCCTAAAGCGCCATTAATTAATTCAGTATTTAATTTGGCGCGACAGAGTTAATAACCACATTACCTATATAAGTAGATCATGAACGCACCACAAGCTTTGCCGCAACAACCGGTTCCCATGTTTAGTCCTGAACACTTTCCTGTGTACATGGACTATTCGGCTACTACACCGATTGATCCACGCGTGGTTGACAAAATGTTGCCTTATTTGCGCGAGCAGTTTGGCAATGCCGCTTCCCGAAGCCATGCTTATGGCTGGGCTGCAGAAGAGGCGGTTGAGTGGGCGCGTTCTGAGGTTGCTCAATTAGTGCATGCCGATCCAAGAGAGATCGTATTTACTAGCGGTGCTACTGAAAGTATTAACTTGGCCTTGAAAGGCGCTGCCCATTTCTACAAAGATCGTGGCAATCACATCATCACTGTAAAAACTGAGCACAAAGCAACGCTAGATACTTGTCGTGAACTTGAGCGCGAAGGTTATGAAGTTACTTATTTAGATGTATTACCGAATGGCTTGATTGACTTCGCGCAATTAGAGGCGGCAATGAAGCCAGGCACGATTTTGGCTTCAGTGATGTATGTCAATAATGAAATCGGTGTTGTCCAAGATATTCCAGCGATTGGTGACTTGTGTCGTACACGTGGTGTGATTTTCCATGTGGATGCAGCACAAGCAACTGGCAAGGTTGAGATTGATCTCGAAAAGGTCAAAGTCGATTTGATGAGTTTTTCTGCTCACAAGACTTATGGTCCTAAAGGTATCGGCGCTTTGTTTGTTCGTCGTAAGCCACGTATTCGTATTGAGGCGCAGATTCATGGCGGTGGTCATGAGCGCGGCATGCGCTCTGGCACCCTGGCGGTTCACCAGATCGTAGGCATGGGTGAGGCATTCCGTATTGCCCGCATCGATATGGCCACAGAAAACAAGCGTATCCGTGCTTTGCGTGATCGTTTATTGAATGGTTTAAAAGACATTGAAGAGGTTTACGTCAATGGCGACATGGACCATCGTGTTCCACACAACCTGAACATTAGTTTTAACTATGTTGAAGGTGAATCCATGTTGATGGCTCTGAAAGATTTAGCGATCTCATCGGGCTCAGCGTGTACTTCCGCCTCTTTAGAACCTTCTTATGTTTTGCGTGCCTTAGGTCGCAATGATGAGTTGGCACATAGCTCGATTCGTTTTACCTTGGGTCGTTTTACGACTGAAGAAGAGGTGGACTTCACTATCAAGTTAGTAAAAGAAAAGATTGCCAAGTTGCGTGAATTATCTCCGCTCTGGGAAATGTACAAAGATGGAATCGATATCAGCACGATTCAATGGGCTGCACACTAAAACTAATACATAGAAATTAAAGAGGAAATACCATGGCATATAGCGAAAAGGTCATTGACCACTACGAAAATCCCCGTAACGTTGGCTCATTCGAAAAGGGTGATGACACAGTGGGTACCGGCATGGTTGGCGCACCTGCTTGTGGCGACGTTATGAAGTTGCAAATTCGTGTGAATGATCAGGGTGTAATCGAGGACGCTAAGTTCAAGACGTATGGCTGTGGTTCAGCGATTGCTTCATCTTCATTGGTAACTGAGTGGGTTAAGGGCAAGACTTTGGATCAAGCGCTTGAGATCAAGAATTCACTGATTGCTGAAGAGTTGGCTTTGCCACCAGTAAAAATCCACTGCTCTATCTTGGCTGAAGACGCCATCAAGGCAGCAGTAGCTGATTACAAAGAAAAGCACCCAACGAAATAAAAGTTGAAGTAAAGAACAAAAAATACTAAGTCAAAACTATGGCCATTACATTAACCGACAAAGCTGCTGCACACGTAAACCGCAATCTAGAAAAGCGCGGCAAGGGTTGCGGCTTGCGTTTGGGTGTTCGCACTACGGGTTGCTCTGGTTTGGCATATCAACTGGAGTATGTTGATGAGCCCGCAGCTGAAGACCAAGTGTTTGAGTCTAATGGCGTTAAGGTATTTATAGATCCAAAAAGTTTAGCTTACCTAGATGGTACGGAGCTAGACTTTGTGCGTGAGGGTTTGAACGAAGGGTTTAAGTTCCAAAATCCAAACGTAAAAGATGAGTGTGGTTGTGGCGAATCCTTCCGCGTCTGACGATTACTTTCGCTTCTTTGGACTAAATCAGCAATTCAACATCGATTTGCCTGCTCTAGATCAGGCATACCTTGCGATTCAGAAGGAAGTGCATCCTGATCGCCATGCACGAGGCAGTGATACAGACCAACGCTTGGCGATGCAAATGGCTACTTTGGCAAACACTGCATTTCAGACCCTAAAGAACCCCATTCAGCGCGGCCTCTATATCTGCCATCTTCATGGCGTTGATGCCAAGCTAGAAACGAATACTGCAATGCCTGCCGCTTTTTTGATGCGGCAGATGGAGTGGCGTGAAAGTCTTGATGAGCAGGCGGAAGATTTGCCGGCACTTGAATCCTTAATGACTGAGGTAGATGAATCAAAGGCTGATACGCTGGCTGAAATTGCTCAGGCCATTGATGGGGCAAAAAATTATCAACGTGCAGCGGAATTACTGCGCGGCTTACTCTTCATTGATAAGTTTGCTGTTGAGCTTGATGACACCATTGCAGCCTTAATCTAGCCTCACTCAAGCTAAACTCTATTTCCTATGGCCTTATTACAAATCTCCGAACCCGGTAAATCGCTAGCGCCCCATCAGCGCCGTCTTGCCGTGGGCATTGATTTGGGCACAACAAATTCTTTAGTGGCTATTGTGCGTGATGCTCTACCTAAGGTGTTGCCGGATGCCCAGGGGCGCGAGTTGCTTCCATCTGTCATTCGTTATTTACCGAATGGCAGAACTCAAGCTGGATTTGAAGCGCTTGAGAGTGTAGTGATTGATCCAAAGAATACGATTGTTTCCGTGAAACGTTTTATGGGTCGAGGATTACTGGATGTGGAGCATATTGAAAGTGCTCCCTACGACTTTGTTGATCAGCCTGGCATGCTCAAACTCAGAACGGTGGCTGGTGACAAGAGTCCAATTGAAGTCTCCGCAGAAATCTTGGCGCGCTTACGTCAACTTGCAGAAGATTCTGTCTCTGATGACATTGTTGGCGCTGTAATTACCGTCCCCGCATACTTTGATGATGCACAACGTCAGGCAACAAAAGATGCCGCTAAGTTAGCCGGCATTGAAGTTCTACGTTTATTAAATGAGCCAACTGCTGCTGCAATTGCTTATGGGTTGGATAATGCCACTGAAGGTATCTACGCAGTCTATGACTTAGGCGGCGGTACTTTTGATATCTCCATACTTCGTATGAGTCGCGGTGTCTTTGAAGTGCTTTCTACGGGTGGCGATTCTGCCTTGGGTGGCGATGACTTTGATCATCGTTTGTATTGCTGGGTGATTGAACAAGCAAAGCTTCCTCCACTATCCATTCATGATCATCGAACGCTCCTGCAGGCGTGTAAACATGCTAAAGAGTTGTTAAGTCATAATCCGCTGGCGCGAGTACATGAGACTCTTGCGGACGGCACGGTAGTGAATGTTGGAGTGAGTCAGGCACAGTTATTTGAGATTACTCAGAATTTAGTAGCCAAGACTTTGATGGCTTGTAAAAAAGCCTTGCGTGACGCCGGCCTTAAGGCTGAAGACGTAAAAGGTGTTGTCATGGTGGGTGGTTCAACTCGCATGCCTAATGTGCAACGTGCCGTTGGCGAGCTCTTTGGCACCCAGCCATTAAATAATTTAAATCCAGATCAAGTGGTTGCGCTGGGTGCAGCGATGCAGGCTGACTTATTGGCAGGCAATCAAAGCAAAGATGATGAGTGGCTCTTATTGGATGTCATTCCACTATCTCTCGGCCTTGAAACCATGGGTGGTTTGGTAGAAAAAATCATCCCCCGTAATACACCGATTCCAGTTGCTAGAGCGCAGGACTTTACGACCTTTAAAGATGGTCAGACTGCATTGGCTATCCAGGTGGTGCAGGGTGAGCGTGAGCTTGCACAAGACTGCCGCTCTTTAGGTAAGTTTGAGTTGCGTGGTATTCCGGCTATGGCTGCAGGTGCAGCGCGTATTCGAGTGACCTTCCAGGTGGATGCTGATGGCCTCCTGTCTGTAAGCGCCACAGAGCAAGGCTCTGGCGTCAAAGCCTCGATTGATATAAAGCCTTCTTATGGCCTAACTGATGCAGAAATTACTCGCATGCTGCAAGATGGTTTTTCATCTGCAAAAGAAGATTTGCTTTCCAGGTCTTTGCGTGAAGAGCAGGTTAATGCACAGCGTTTACTTGATGCTGTTCAAACAGCCCTTGATAGCGATCGCAATCTACTGAATGTAGAAGAGCAGGTAATCATTGATCGAGAGATGGCTGCATTGCAAAAGATACTGAATGAAGAAAAAGATAGCGCAGTAGTTCGTAAAGCAGTTGATCATGCTGCTAAAGCTACTGACGATTTTGCACAAAAGCGTATGAACGCCAGCATTCAGAAGGCTTTATCTGGCAAGAATGTTGCTGAGATTTAAGAAAACAAAAAACCTAAAACGAATTCACACTAAATACAAATAGAAAAGAATCATGACTCAAATCGTCGTACTACCGCATAGTGAGTATTGTCCTGAAGGCGCAGTTGTTGAAGTAGCGCCAGGTACTTCTATTTGTGAGGCCTTACTAGAAAACGATATTCCAATTGAACATGCATGCGATATGGTGTGTGCTTGTACTACCTGCCACGTTATTGTGAAAGAGGGTTTCCAAAGCCTCAATCCTCCTGATGAGAATGAGGAAGATATGCTTGATCGCGCTTGGGGTTTAAATCCTCAGTCCCGCTTGTCTTGCCAAGCTATTGTGGCAAAGCAGGATTTAGTGATTGAAATCCCCAAATATTCAATCAATCATGCCAAAGAGAATCATTAATGCACCAAATTAATGCATTTATGCCTACAATCATGCAAACCTAATAAAGTGAGATTTCTGGTGGGGCTAAGATGAAGTTGTTGTTCATTCTTTAGGTAGTACCTCCAAAAAAATCTTTTAAGCCATCCTTCGGGGTGGCTTTTCTTTTGGGGCTTATGTTTTTCCGCCCCAATAAACATTGCTGTTTATACTGACCGGCTCGAGTATTCCTGCGAGTTGATTGTCTTAATGCGCCCCAAATAATGTCATTTATTAAAAATATCCCAGGAATATTATTCGCAACGATAGTTGCTTTGGTAGCTATAGAAATGTCTAGTAGGTACCCTTCATTGGGGAAAAATGGCTTAAGCATTCTTACTCTAGCCATTTTGATTGGCATTGCGATTGGCAACATGCCAATTTATAAATTTTTGATTTCTTATTGCGGTTCTGGGATCAACTTTTCCAAGCAAAAAGTGCTGCGCTTAGGGATTATTTTGTATGGTTTCAGGCTAACATTCCAAGATATTGGCGATGTCGGTATTGGCGGCATTGTGATTGATGCGGTCATGCTGATATCTACATTTATCTTGGCGGTATATCTAGGTATGAGATATTTCAAACTAGACCGAGATACTTCAGTTTTAATTGGTGCGGGCAGTTCAATTTGTGGTGCGGCGGCAATCTTAGCGACTCAACCTATTCTGAAGGCGAGCAATGAACGTGTTGCCGTTGCGATCTCTACTATCGTGATTTTTGGAACTGTTGCGATTTTTATTTATCCAATTATCCATTCTTATGCCTTGCTTCATTACGTCGAGTATTGCAGTCCAGAAAAATTTGGTATCTATATTGGCTCGACTATTCATGAAGTTGCTCAAGTGGTCGCAACTGCAGACGCGATTAGTGATGATGTTACTAATACCGCTGTGATTGCTAAAATGGTGCGCGTCATGATGTTAGCGCCATTTTTAATTGGTGTTTCAGTCTTAGCATCCCTGTCAGAAAAGGCAGACAAAACCTCTGCAAACCGAGATGCGACTAGTGGCGGTATAAGAAAGTCTATCGGTAAATTTTTTCCAGTATTTGCAGTCTTATTTTTGATTGCTATTGGAATTAATTCAACAGGCTACATTAGCCAGCCTGTTCGTACTGGCCTTGTCTATCTAGATAATTTTTTATTAGCCTTAGCTATGGGTGCCCTTGGGTTGACTACCCATATTTCTGCTATAGCCAAAGCAGGAACAGGACCATTGAAGCTGGCGGCTATTCTATTTCTGTGGCTTGTGCTTGGTGGGGTTGTGATCAATATTGCTGTGGGTCAGTTCGTCTAAATCCATCGACTACTGCGCTACTGCCTCACGAATCATGCCTGCAGCGACCGTATGATTGGTGGCTTCATCGATCAAGATAAAGGCTCCAGTGCGCTGAGATTGATCAAACAAGTCAGCAACAATCGGCTTTTGCAAGATGAAATCAACGCGACCGATTTCATTGGTGGATAGGGCACCTACATCACTTGCTTGAGACAATGTTTGTACATCTAGTACTTGTTGAATGCCCTTCACTTTCGCGCCAACAGTGTTGGTGGTGTGACGCAAGGCATATTTACGACTCAATGAGAGTGGTTCACTATCTAGCCAGCATAGATCTACAGAAAGTTGCTTGCTTAGTATTGGAGGGTGACTATCCTCGGCGCTAATAAATAAAGAGCCGCGTGAGATGTCAATATCCTCAGATAGTTGGATGGCAACAGCTTGCCCAGTTTGCGCCGACTCAACAGCATTATTGCCATTGGTTTGCTTGCTACTGGAGCGATTACCCAAATAAATCTCAGCAACCGTTGCCTCAGAGCCACCTGGCAATACTTTAATCTTTTGTCCCTTGCGAATGCTGCCCGACTCGATTTCTCCAAGGTAGCCGCGGAAGTCATCAGAAGCGCTACCATCTTGACGGGCTACATATTGCACTGGGAAACGTAGCGCCAATTTTTCAGACTCAGGGCTAGTGTCTAAACTTTCTAACCACTCAAGCAGGGTAGGGCCTTTGTACCAAGGAGTATTTTTGCTTGCAGTAACTACGTTAGCACCAAGCAATGCAGAGATTGGAATCAAAGTTGGCTTAGGTAGACCAATCTTCTGGGTGAGATCTTCAATGGAAGTCTTGATGGTATTAAATACTTTTTCATCAAACTCATATAGATCCATCTTATTAACGGCAAATACAACATGACGCAAGCCTAATAAATGCACAATAGCGGCATGACGTTTTGTTTGCGCTAGCAAAGTTGCGGGAGTGGTGTTGAGATCAACGCGGGTTGCATCCACTAAGATCACTGCCACATCCGATTGAGAGGCGCCAGTCACCAAGTTGCGGGTGTACTGCTCATGACCTGGGGCATCAGCTACGATGAACTTACGTTTTGGGGTAGAGAAGTAGCGATAAGCCACATCAATGGTGATGCCTTGCTCACGCTCAGCCTCTAGCCCGTCGGTGAGGAGGGCCAAGTCAACGCCTGCATCAGAGGAGGTAACGCGAGCGTGCTTAGTCTTTGAGAGGGACTCTAATTGATCCACCAAAATAGATTTAGTGTCATAGAGCAAGCGCCCAATTAAAGTACTCTTGCCATCATCCACGCTACCAGCAGTAATGAAGCGAACGACGTTTTGATTTTGATTGGCAGTCATCAGAAGTAACCTTCTTTCTTGCGGCGCTCCATAGAGGCCTCATTAGTTTGATCATCCATGCGAGTAGCGCCACGTTCAGTGATTTCAGATATAGCGGTTTCAGCAATGATCTCTAGTGGAGTTGATGCAGTACTAAGTACTGGGCAGGTACAGCTGATATCGCCTACAGTACGGAAACGTACGCTCAGGACCTCGCTAATATCATCAGCCGCTTTTGGCGTAACGTTAGTTACTGGAACCAATAAATTATTTTTCTTTACCACTTCGCGTTGGTGTGTGTAGTAAATGCTTGGGAGTTCTAGTTTCTCGCGAGCAATGTATTGCCAAATATCGAGCTCCGTCCAGTTCGAGATTGGGAATACACGCATATTTTCGCCTTTGGCGATACGTGCGTTGTAGAGCTTCCAGAGCTCAGGGCGCTGAGCTTTAGGGTCCCATTGCCCAAATTCATCACGGAAAGAGAAGATGCGCTCTTTTGCGCGGGCTTTCTCTTCGTCACGACGGGCGCCACCCATGAGGGCATCGAATTCATGCTCAGCAATCGCCTCTAGCAAAGTCACAGCTTGGGCAGCATTGCGTGAATCCGTTTCCTTACGCAAACGTACAGTGCCTTTTTTGATCGAGTCTTCAACATGACCCACAATCAGCTTCACGCCCGTCTTTTCCACTACAGCATCACGATAGGCGATCACTTCTGGATAGTTATGGCCGGTATCAATATGCAAAATAGGGAAAGGTAATTTCACTGGACGATCACCAAACTGGAAAGCCTTACGCGCTAAGTGAAACATCACAATAGAGTCTTTACCGCCAGAGAAAAGCATGGCTGGATTGGAGCACTGCGCTACCACTTCGCGGATGATGTAGATCGATTCAGCTTCAAGCCAATCTAAGTGATCATCAAGTAATTTTTGTTCTGACATTCTGAAAGTAATTTCTGCTAAATTTTAATGATGAAATTGAATTATTTATTAACGTGTAAGCCACATTCTTTGCTATCGCTTTGCAGCCACCACCAGCGACCAGCGCGGATGTCTTCACCCTTTTTCACCTGACGGGTACAGGGCTCGCAGCCAATGCTGGGATAGCCCTTGAGATGTAATGGATGAATAGGAACATTTTCTTGTTTGATATAAGCCCAGACGTCAGCTTCACTCCAGTCAAACAAAGGATTGAACTTTGCTATGTCTCGTGCATCATCGAGTTCTTCAAAATTAAGCTCAGTACGAGTGGTAGATTGCTCACGTCGCTGGCCGGTAATCCAGGCATCGGCGCCAAGAAGTGCAGCATTGAGTGGTTTAATCTTGCGCGCTCCACAACAAGCTTTTTTAGGCTCTTCACCATCGTAAAAACCATTCATGCCATATTGATCAATAAAGACTTGAACATCACTATCTTGCGGATAAACTTTTTCAATGGATACGCCGTAATGATCTTCAGTAGTTTTGACCATATCAACAGTCTCTTGATGCAGGCGACCGGTCGCTAATGTAAATAACTTAATCTCGGCGCCAGCCTTAGTAATAGCATCGGTAATCACCATATCTTCCGCTGCTAAGCTAGTTGCAAAGCGAATATCTGAAAAACGCTCTGAAATATCTATTAAGCGTTGCTTCAGGGTGGCAGATTTCTCAGCAAGCTCTGTGGCGGAAAGGGTGCTTGGCGGAATTGACCAAAATTCTGGAGCAATCATGAGGTAACTAATTTAATTCCGACTAAAAATAACGTTGCCGCAAGAGTGGTCCTGGTCGCACGTTCTGATAAGGTGCTGGATAACTTGGCGCCGAGCCAAATTGCAGGTACTGAACCTAGCAAAAGACCGAATAACAAGTCAAAGTGCACGTTACCAAGCCACCAGTGACCCGCACCAGCCAGAGCTGTAAGCGGTACTGCATAGGCTATATCGGTACCAGCAACTTGGGCAGGCTTAAGGTATGGATACAGAACCAAAATAAGCGTTGCACCAATTGCACCCGCCCCGATTGATGAAACAGTTACAAGTACACCAATCACAGCACCAACAGTAATGGTCGCGATTTTTAAATTGGTGCCGCTAGGTAAAAAGTTGGGGTTGTCTTGCACCCATTTCAAAATCTTAGCCCTAAACAAAAGTGATGCCGCTGTTAGCAAGACAGAAATGCCAATCGAAATGCTAATCAAATGATTAAAGTCCTTTGAAACTGGACCAACATACTTGAGGACAAGAATGGAGAATATTGCAGTGGTAAGACTACCAATACAAAGAAGGCGAACAATATCCCAGCGAACATTGCCATGAAGTCTGTGAGCAGCAGTACCAAAGCCTTTAGTGATGGCGGCAAAAGCTAAATCAGTTCCAACTGCAGTAGTTGGTGCTACGCCAAAGATGATTGTGAGCAAAGGGGTCATTAATGAGCCACCACCAACGCCGGTCATGCCTACAAGTAGACCAACCAGTGCACCAGAAATGATAAATTGCGAAGAGTCTATAAAAAATTGGATCACGATATTTGCTTCCCCTGCTTAAGCAAATGATTGCTCGAATTCTTCGAGCTTGATTGTGTTCATGAGAAACAAAATTTGACGCTGAAAGCTTTTACGTTCTTCAACCTGATCATGGGGTAAGCGATCATGCTGACGCAGTAAATTGGTGATAACTGGATTGAAGTGCTCTCTGACTGGTGACATTGCAATTCCTTGGTAAATAGCTCGTTAAGGAGAATTTACCAAGGCATCTATATATCCACAAGGAATATATAGCGATATCTAAATGACTTTTAGATATATAGGGATAAACCGATTACTTCTCTACGAAAGCACGTTCAAAGACGTAGTCACCCAATTGACCAAGGCTTGGCGAGACTTTGAAGCCTTTGGCATCGAGCATTTCAGAGGTTTCTTTGAGCATGGATGGGCTGCCGCAAATCATGGCGCGATCGACTGCTGGATCGAGTGGTGGCAAGCCAATATCTTTGAAAAGTTGACCTGTTTCAATTGCAGTAGTGAGGCGTCCAGTGTGCTTAAATGCTTCGCGTGTCACTGTTGGGTAATAGATGAGTTTTTCGCGAATGAGTTCGCCCAAGTATTCATCTTGAGTGAGTTCATTTTTAATGTAGTTCTCATAAGCTAACTCGCTTACTAAACGCACGCCATGAATGAGAACAACTTTTTCAAACTTCTCATAGGTTTCTGGATCGCGGATGATGCTCATGAATGGAGCAAGGCCGGTACCAGTACTAAACAGGTAGAGATGCTTGCCTGGATTTAAATCATCTAGTACTAATGTGCCTACAGACTTCTCGCTGACAAGAATCGGATCGCCGACTTGAATCTTCTGTAAACGTGAAGTCAAAGGACCGTCTTGAACTTTAATACTCAGGAACTCAAGATGCTCTTCATAGTTCGGGCTAGCAACGCTATAAGCGCGCACCAATGGTTTACCTTCAACCTCAAGCCCGATCATCAAGAAGTGGCCACTGCGAAAGCGCAAGCCCTTATTGCGGGTGGTAGTAAAGCTGAAAAGAGTGTCATTCCAGTGGTGAACTGACAAAACGGTTTCGGTGTTGTATGCGGCCATAAATGCGTATTAATTAGGTGATAGCAAAACGATAATTATCCCATTCTTGGGGGTCTAAATAGGGGCTAATCCCCCAAAAAATAGGACTCTGTAGTGATATAGATCAGACTTTTAGTAATAAGGCGGTGGTTTATGGTGGATTCTGAACCCATTGGCTATCATCTATAGATGAAAAGAACTCAGTACCTCTTCCTATCAACCCTCAGTCTGAGTTTGGTGATTTTTGCCGTAATCTTGCAGCAGACTGGCTACCAAGGTGTGAGCTTCTTGCCTTGTCCTTTATGTATTTTGCAAAGGGTTGGCTATCTTGGCATCGCTATTTCCTGTTTGTTGGCTGCTGGTCTTGCACCATTGAGAAGGTTATTTCATGGCTTGGCGCTGTTGGCTGCTGGATATGGAGTTGCGGTGGCCGGGCACCATGTTTGGCTTTTATTTCATCCAAGTGAATCTTGTGGAATAGATCCTTTGGAGACTTGGATTAATCAGTTTCAGTTAGCGAATTATCTTCCCTGGCTATTCAAAGCAGATGGATTGTGTTCTGCAAAGCTCCCAGCCATTTTGGGTCTGCAAGTTCCGGAGTGGTCCTTGTTATGGTTTTCGGCTCTCTGCTTGATATTGCTAATTACCTTTTTTAGAAAATCTAAGTCCTAATCCTTAGAAGCTTTAATTGTGAGCAAATAACAATTACATCTTTTACAAGTTTTGTCTTAAATCATATGATCTTTACTAAACCTATTTTTTTGCACTAAGGAATATTCATGGCTTATTTTTCTGACAACTCACAAACCATTGGTAGGACACCATTGGTTCGACTCAACCGTGTGACTGATGGTGCAAAGGCGACCGTTCTGGCTAAGATTGAAGGTCGTAATCCTGCTTACTCTGTTAAGTGTCGTATTGGCGTTGCAATGATTAATGACGCTCAAGAAAAAGGCTTACTAGGCCCAGGTAAGGAGCTCGTGGAACCTACTAGCGGGAATACCGGTATCGCTTTAGCCTTCGTAGCGGCTGCTCGCGGTATTCCTCTTACATTGACGATGCCTGAGACCATGAGTATTGAGCGTCGCAAGTTGCTGACTGCTTTGGGTGCCAAGATTGTCTTGACCGAAGGCCCTAAGGGCATGAACGGCGCAGTTGCTAAAGCTAAGGAGATTGCTGAGTCTGACTCTAAATACGTGTTGCTGCAGCAATTTAGCAATCCATCCAATCCTGCAATTCATGAAAAGACTACCGGCCCAGAAATTTGGGAAGACACTGATGGCAAGATCGATGTGTTTGTAGCGGGCGTTGGTACCGGCGGAACAATCTCTGGCGTGGGGCGCTATATCAAGAATGTTCAGAAAAAGAATATTGAAGTAGTTGCGGTTGAGCCAACTACAAGTCCAGTCATTACCCAAAAGCTGAATGGTGAAGAAATTAAACCGGCACCGCATAAGATTCAGGGTATTGGCGCTGGATTTATCCCGGATAACTTAGATTTATCAGTGGTGGATAAGGTTGAGCAAGTTTCCAATGAAGAAGCTATTGAGTTTGCCCGCCGTATCGCCAAAGAAGAGGGTATTTTGGTCGGAATCTCCTGTGGTGCGGCTGCTGCTGTAGCAGTTCGTTTAGCCAAGAAGCCTGAATACGCTGGTAAAACCATCGTGGTAGTTCTGCCAGATGCCGCTGAGCGTTACTTAAGCTCTGCCTTATTCGAAGGCGTGTTCGATGAAAAAGGTTTGCCAGCATAAGAAATCTTTAATGAAGTTGGTAATAAAAAAGGCACCCTAGGGTGCCTTTTGTTTATACCGAGAATGATTACTCTTCTTCACGACGTAAGTGCGGAAATAGAATCACATCGCGAATATTTGGCGCATCAGTAAGTAACATCACCAAACGATCGATACCGATACCGCAACCACCAGTTGGAGGCATGCCGTACTCGAGGGCGCGGATGAAGTCATGGTCAAAATACATTGCCTCTTCGTCGCCAGCTTCTTTTTGCTCAACTTGTTTGCGGAAGCGATTGGCTTGATCTTCAGCATCGTTTAACTCAGAGAATCCGTTAGCAATTTCACGACCAGTAATAAAGAGCTCAAAGCGCTCAGTAATGCCTGGACGTGTATCGGACTCTCTTGCAAGTGGGCTCACTTCAATTGGGTAATCAATGATGTAAGTAGGTTCCCAGAGGTGTTCTTCAGCTACCAATTCAAAGAGTGCGAGTTGAAGTGCGCCAATACCGGCATTCTTAAGGGTTGGGGCATCTGGATTCTCGCCACCCTTTTTCAATTCAGTGCGAATGAAGTTGATGTCATCAAGTTGGGCTGCTTCATAGCTCTTGCCTGACTGACCACAGTACTTGAGGATAGCCTCAGTAATAGTTAAGCGTTGGAATGGCTTGCTCAGATCAAGCTCACGACCTTGGTGAGTTAATACAGCAGTACCTTGTGCATCCATTGCTGCCGCACGAATCAAACCTTCCGTGAAATCCATCAGCCAACGATAGTCTGTATATGCTGCATAGAATTCCATCATGGTGAATTCTGGGTTGTGACGTGGGCTGACACCTTCGTTACGGAAGTTGCGATTGATTTCAAAGACACGTTCAAAACCACCGACTACCAAACGCTTAAGGTAGAGCTCTGGAGCAATACGCAAGAACATTTGCATGTCGAGTGCATTGTGATGAGTAATAAATGGTTTGGCTGTTGCGCCACCAGGAATCGGGTGGAGCATCGGTGTTTCTACTTCCATAAAGTCGGCATCCAACATATGGCGGCGTAGTGAAGCAATGGCATTGCTACGCGCTTTAAATGTGTTGCGACTTTCTGGATTAACAATCAGGTCTACATAACGCTGACGGTATTTAGTCTCAAGGTCTGAGAGGCCATGGAATTTATCCGGTAGTGGACGTAATGATTTGCTGAGCAGGCGTAAATTACTGCACTCAACAGATAACTCACCTTTATTGGTTTTGAAGAGATTGCCTTCAGCAGAGATGAAGTCACCCATATCCCAATGCTTGAAGGCACCATGAACATCAGCACCACTGAGTTCATCGTTGATATAGAACTGAATTTGTCCGCTACGATCCTGAATGGTGGCAAAGCTCGCTTTACCCATCACACGCTTCAGTACCATGCGGCCAGCAACTTTGACGTGTACCTTCTTTTCAGCCAACTCTTCTTTGGTTAGGCTGTCGTAGTGAGCATGCAAATCTACTGCTAAATGCGTTGGAACAAAATCGTTCGGAAATGCAACGCCACCAGCGCGAAGCTTAGCAAGTTTTTCACGGCGCTCCGCGATGATGTGATTTTCATCTACTACTTCAGTGGCGGGAGGTAAATTCGTTTTATCGTTCATATTCGTGATTAATTAAACGCCTTGCTTCAGGCTGGCTTCAATAAAGGCATCGAGATCTCCGTCCAATACTTTTTGAGTATTAGAGATTTCAACGTTAGTGCGTAAGTCTTTGATGCGGCTTTGATCTAAGACGTATGAGCGGATCTGATGACCCCAGCCCACATCTGTCTTGCTAGCCTCTAATTTATCTTGCTCAGCACGGCGCTTTTGCATCTCATGCTCATATAGGCGAGACTTGAGCATGCTCATCGCTTCAGCGCGGTTACGGTGTTGGCTTCGGTCGTTCTGACACTGCACCACAATCCCGGTGGGAATATGGGTCAAACGAACGGCTGAGTCTGTTTTGTTAATGTGCTGGCCACCGGCGCCGGAGGCGCGGTAGGTATCCGTACGAATGTCAGCAGGATTAACGTCGATCTCAATAGAGTCATCGATCTCTGGGTATACATAGATAGAGGCAAATGAGGTGTGGCGACCATTCGATGAGTCAAAGGGCGACTTGCGCACTAAACGATGTACCCCAGTTTCGGAACGTAGGTGACCGTAGGCATATTCACCATCGACCTTAATGGTCGCGCTCTTGATACCAGCAACGTCGCCATCAGATTCTTCGAGGATTTCTGTTTTGTAGCCTTTTCGCTCGCAATACTTGAGATATTGGCGATAGAGCATGCTTGCCCAGTCGCAGGCTTCAGTGCCACCAGCACCAGCTTGAATGTCGATAAAGCAATTGCAAGAATCCATTTCATTGTGGAACATGCGACGGAATTCAAGGTCGCCAACAATCTTGCTATAGCCCTCAACATCTTGCTCAATAGCAGCGATCGTTTCAAAATCACTTTCCTCTTTAGCCATGTCGAATAGCTCAAGAGCGCTAGTAATGTTGGTATTGAGATCAGTAAGCGTTGCAACTACACCATCGAGCAATTTCTTTTCTTTGCCTAGTGCTTGTGCTTTCTTTTGATCATCCCAGATGGTGGGATCTTCCAGAATTGAATTAACTTCAGTAAGGCGACGTGACTTTACTTCGAAGTCAAAGATACCCCCGAAGAGCTTGCTCACGGGTGAGCAGGTCGGACAAGGTATTCGAAATAGTATTTAGTTGTTCAGCTTCCATCCCCTAATTATAAGGGGGTTATTGCGGCAGACCCTTAGGTGGCAGCTGCCTCATCATGGGCTTCAATCATCAACTGCACACGGGCTTGGCCTTGGTAGCGGTCAGTCACGAGTCGGTAGGCCAGTCTGGCTTTGGCGGGTAGGCTTTGGGTTCGGTTAAACCAAACGGCGGTGAGTGGTTTGTCGGTTGCCTTAAGTTCAGAGCCTCCAACGGGGCGAACCATCAGGCGTAAATGCTTTTCTTTCATGAGGCTTTGCTGGGTAATCTCAAATTCCCCGTAGAAAACGGGTTGAGGGAAGCCTTGCCCCCAAATCTCTTCTGCCAAGAGATCCCCAATTTCAGGGGTAAATTCAGAAAGCTCTAGAGCGCCATCATGGGGATGGCGACGCTCTAGCAATTCATCCGTTAACAAGCTGCTGGCTACTTCCTGAAAGCAGGCATCAAACTTTTCAAAATCACTTTTACGAATAGTTAAGCCAGCAGCCATCGCATGACCACCAAACTTCAAAATGAGCCCAGGCTCGCGTTTAGAAACCAGATCCAGGGCATCTCTTAAATGGAAGCCTGTCAGTGAGCGGCCTGAACCGCGCAATTCTTCACCCGTGTTGCCATCGGCGGGAGCAAACACAATGGCGGGGCGATTGAAGCGTTCTTTTAAGCGTGAAGCAACAATACCAACTACACCTTGATGCCACTCTGGATTCCACAAGCAAATACTATTGCGCTCGGACATGGTGCCGTCAAGCTGGTCGTCAGCAAGGTGAGAGAGGGCAGTTTCTTGCATGCCGGTTTCTATTACTCTTCGTTCGCGATTAATACGATCAAGCTCCTGTGCCAGTGTCATGGCCTCATCAGCGTTATCGGTGAGGAGTAAGCGAATGCCCAAAGTCATATCCGCTAGACGCCCGGCTGCATTGAGTCTAGGACCGATAGCAAAGCCAAGATCAAAGGTGTTGGCTTTTCGTGGATCACGGTTTGCGGCCTGAAACAGTGCCTGAATGCCTGGTTGCGATATTCCCGCACGAATGCGCTTCAAGCCATTAGAAACCAACACCCTATTATTACGATCGAGTTGCGCGACGTCTGCAACTGTTCCTAAGGCAACGAGATCTAAAAGATTCTCTACCTTAGGTTGAGTTTCATTGGTAAATTTTCCACGCTTGCGCAGTTCAGCACGTAGAGCAACCAATAAATAAAACATCACACCAACTCCAGCAAGCGCTTTACTTGGAAAAGTGCAGCCTGGTTGATTGGGATTAACGATCGCTAGAGCCTTTGGTAAATGATCTCCAGGAAGGTGATGGTCGGTCACAATGACTTCCATGCCTAGTTCACGGGCGCGATCAACACCAGCTTCACTGGCAATACCGTTATCTACGGTGATGAGATATTTTGGTTTCGGCGTTTGCTGTGCTGCCAAATCAACTACTTCAGGCGTTAAGCCATAACCCATCGTGAAACGATTGGGGACTAGAAATTGAATCGGGGTGTCTGGTCCACCCAGCATGCGTAAGCCTCGAAGACCGACGGCACAAGCTGTAGCGCCGTCACAGTCATAGTCTGCAACGATGAGCATTGGCTCATTTTTCTCCAGAATGTCTGCCAGTAAGCTTGCAGTACTAATGCAATTCTTTAGCTCTACTGGTGAAATCAGTTGCTTTAAGTCCAGCGAGAGTTCTTCGGGGGATTGCAGACCTCTTGCAGCATAGAGTCGAGCTAGCAATGGATGTAAGCCACCTTGTGCCAGCCAAGTAGCAGTACGTTCTGAGAAGGGTCGTTGAGAAAATAGACTCATACAAAGCTCATGCGTAACTCATGTCTGACTAATTTCTTTCCAAGTAAGTGGCTCTGCCTTTTTCCAGAAAGCCCAGGATGTTTTCTTGAGGTCTTTGGCAGTGAAGATGCGCTCCCGAAACTTTCCTTTTGGAAAGTCAATAATTGCTACTTGATCTAATTGTTTATCCAGTAATGCTGTGCTTAATTGTGGCCATATTGATTGAGGTTGTTCAAGCCATGCGAAAGTGCCAGCTAAATTTTTCTCATCCATGGTAGCTCGATGTGAAATCCCCAGCAGCCTTGCCAGTCCGGCCAGTATTGGGTGTTGACCAACCAAGCGCTGCGAATTCTTTAGTACGTCAGGAGTTTGAACATCGTTGAGTTTGCCAATGCCGCTAATCCAAACAGAATTAATACTGGGCATCCCACGTTGTGCCCGTTCTTCATTAACAGAACCAATGTGCCAGAGCATCTGAATTTCATTTTGGAGTTTGCGCCAACGTTTAGCGATACCATCCTCATGAGTATCACGTGGCATCCACCAATCAATATTGCGACCGTGAGCTTGATCTACGCTGTAACTTACTAGGCTAGCAAATGGCCCGGCAGGAATAAACCAGTAATGTTTATTTTCAAAAAGGACTGAGCTCTGAAAATCCTCCTCTATAAATGGAAGCGCAGCTTTTAGCAGTTGGGCAGATTCTTCTGCTGTCAGATCAATCTGGTTTTGTCCCATTAAGATGAGGTGATCACGTGTGGCATGAAAATGAACTGGCTGTAGGCAGGCAATGACTTGTGCTGGATCGACTATTTGGTTGGATTGCCCCAAGAGCAAGACTGGGGCAAGAGGTATTAGCTCTCCGAGCAAAAAGCGTTCATGCGGCAGTCCTTGGCTTGGACCATCCCTACCATCAAGCCCGTCCAGGGCATCTTCCCCTGAGAGCATCAGGGTAAAGCGTCTTAGCGCGGCTTTAGAGGGGGTGGAATTTTCAGTCATTTCCCTGATTTTAGGTGGCATTTAGATATTCCATCGGTTTGTCCGCGCGATTCACTAAACTGTGGCTATGTTGAGACTTCCTATTGAGCTAGAAATTGGCCTGCGCTACACCCGATCCAAGCGTCGCAAGACGGTGGGGAAGCGTGACGGCTTCTTATCCTTCATTTCCGGAATTTCTACCGCTGGTATCGCTTTAGGGGTTGCCGCGCTAATTGTGGTTCTGTCTGTCATGAATGGTTTTCAGAAGGAAGTACGTGATCGCATGCTGTCAGTACTGTCCCATGTAGAGATCACTGCTCCTGATGGTTTGGCAAATTGGGAGCCGCTGGCACTGAAGGTTGCAGCTCAACCTCACGTAGTTGGGGTAGCGCCGATGGTGAGCTCGCAAGGATTATTAAGTCGTGAAGGCATGATGCGTGGTGTAGCTATTCGCGGCATCTTGCCTAGTGAAGAAGGTAAGGTTTCTGATTTACCAAAACAATTTGTTGCGGGCAATATTGACGATCTCAAGCCAGGGACCTTTAACGTTGCTTTAGGTGCACAACTTGCAGCGATTGTTGGTGCGCATGTCGGTGATCGTATTAATTTAATTGTTCCCGAAAGTGATTTAACTCCAGCAGGCGCAATGCCACGCATGCGAACTCTGCAGGTCGTGGGTATTGTTGATAGCGGCCATTACGAGTACGACAGTTCATTGGCCATCATGCACTGGAAAGATGCTGCTGCCTTATTGCGCTTGCGTGATCCGTCTGGTTTACGTGTCAAGGTGGATGATATGCAGCGCGCTCCTGAGATCGCTAATGAGCTGGCAGCTATTGTTCCGCAGGCGCTTTGGGTTACTGATTGGTCAAGATCAAACCGTAATTGGTTTGCAGCAGTTCAGACTGAAAGAAAAATGATGTTCATCATTCTGACGTTGATTATTGCCGTGGCTGCATTTAATTTAGTCTCCACTCTAGTGATGACAGTGAATGAGAAGCAGCCTGATATTGCGATACTGAGAACCATGGGTGCAAGCCCTGGATTAATACAGAGGATATTTTTAATTCAAGGATTAGCAATTGGACTACTGGGTTCCTTAGTTGGTGTTGCTTTAGGTCTATTGATTGCGCTAAATATTGATGTGATCGTGCCGGTAATTGAGGCTATCTTCCGCGTGCAGTTCTTGCCGCGTGAGGTGTACTTCATTAGTGAACTGCCTTCTGATGTCAGAGCTAGCGATGTACTCACTGTTGGCTTGATGGCGTTTGGTCTCTCAGTATTAGCAACACTCTACCCAAGTCGTCGTGCTGCCAAAGTGCAACCTGCGGAGGCTCTGCGCTATGAGTAATGTAGACAAGCTGGTTCTTAAAGCCAGGGGCTTAGCCAAGACCTATGGTCAAGGCCCTACTGCAGTAGAGGTTCTGAAGGCGATTGATTTGGATATTTCCCCGTCGGAGAAAGTAGCTATTGTCGGCTCTTCTGGATCCGGCAAGAGCACTTTGCTACACCTCTTGGGCGGTTTAGATAGTCCAAGTGCTGGCTCTGTCATTTTGGCGGGCTCTAATTTGAGCAACTTGTCAGTCAAGAAATTAGATCAGCTCCGCAACCATAGCCTCGGCTTTATTTATCAGTTCCATCATCTCTTAGATGAATTTAGTGCTGCAGAAAACGTAGCCTTACCTTTGCGTATTCGTGGCTTGGGTAATGATGAGTCTATGGAACGTGCCAGCAAGATGCTCAAAGCAGTAGGCTTGGCTGCGCGTGAACTTCATACGCCTGGAGAGTTATCGGGTGGGGAGCGTCAGCGTGTTGCTGTAGCGCGTGCCTTAGTAGGCAATCCTGCCTGTGTTCTAGCGGATGAGCCAACAGGTAATCTGGATACCGAGACAGCTGATGGGGTATTTGATTTGATGTTAGATATTGCTCGCGATCAGGGTACAGCCTTTGTGATCGTGACGCATGACCCAGTACGCGCTAAACGCTGTGATCGAATCTTGCATTTAGAGCGTGGAGTATTAAAGCCATTTACCGCATGAGTGGACATCCCATGTGGATAGATACCCATTGCCATCTGGATGCTCCTGAGTTTGCGGATTCTCTTGGTGTAGTTATTCATGCGGCTGCTGAAAAAAACGTCAAGGCGATTCTGTTGCCTGCAGTCAGGGCTGCTGATTTTTTCAATGTAAAAGATTTAGCCTATCAATACAGCCAGCAAATCC
Source organism: Polynucleobacter sp. VK25 (assembly GCF_018687355.1). Lineage (NCBI taxonomy): Bacteria > Pseudomonadati > Pseudomonadota > Betaproteobacteria > Burkholderiales > Burkholderiaceae > Polynucleobacter > Polynucleobacter sp. VK25. The sequence continues at coordinate 463,664 of NZ_CP061288.1, forward strand.
CTGGTTTGGTTTACACCCTTGGGATTCATCCACTCTATACCAATCAAGCGCAAGAGAGTGATATTGAAACGCTTGAGAAAAGAATTGTTGAGTCTCTTTCCGATTCTCGCTTTGTAGGTGTGGGTGAGATTGGCTTAGATTATTTTGTAGAAGATTTGGATCCTCATAAACAGGAATTCTTTTTCAATGCGCAATTGGATTTAGCGCAGAAGTATCAACTACCCGTGATTCTCCATGTCCGACGCTCACAAGATGCCATTCTGAAAGCTTTACGCCGTCGCAATATTACTGGCGGCATAGCGCATGCATTCAATGGAAGCTTCCAGCAGGCGGAGCAATTTATCGAACTTGGGTTTAAGTTGGGCTTTGGTGGTGCCGCTACTTATACAAGGGCTCTGCAAATTCGCAGACTTTTAAAGGAGTTACCGCTAGATAGCATCGTGACGGAAACTGATGCACCAGATATTCCGCCAGCATGGCTCAGAGAAGAGGGTCTTGCTTTCAATGAGCCTGCTTTCCTTGCACGGATTGCAAAAGAATTAGCCTCCATTCGAGGGGTGGATGAAGCTGAGTTCGCATCTGCAGTTTGGAAAAATGCAATGCAAGTACTGCCACGTTGGTCAGCTCTTTGTGCCAGCGCTCCTAATCTTCAGTTAGCACCCTAAATAGTTGCGCTTAGCTATTACGGCGTTTATCGCCGGGGGATCGCTCCTTCTCCTTTTGCCGCACGTTCCAGAATATTGGTTGCTTATTTGCAGTCTTATCGGAATCTCATCTTTAATAGTAATCTGGTTTATTCCCCATAAATCCCCCTTTAAAAAATTTGCAGTAATTGGTTTGTTATTTGCAATGGGGCTTGCCTGGAATGCTCGATATGCTGAAAATCGCTTGGAAAATATTCTTGCAGTGGAGCTGGAGGGTAAGGAGTTGGTGCTTGAGGGTAGGGTGGCGGCATTACCTCAAAGTAATTCATCGGGCGCAAAATTTGCATTTGAAGTCGATAGCGCCAGCTCGGGAAAAGAAAATCTTGAGCACTTTCCGAGGCGCATCTACTTAAGCTGGCAGCCTGCCTGGAGAAATCCTCAATCAATTCCCCAAGTCATACCTGGCCAGCGTTGGAAGTTCAAGGCTAAGCTTAAGCGTCCTTATGGCTCCTTAAATCCCCATACATTTGATTTTGAGCGTTGGTCTTTTCATCAAGACTTTGGTGCTAGTGGTTCAGTCAGAAATGGGGAATTGTTGATAGATAAAGATATTGCCTGGACTGAGTTTGAGTTACGCATGGAGCTAGCTCGTTGGCTCTTACGTGAAAAGATAAGATCTATGTTGCCAGATGATGCAAGGTATGCAGGTGTATTAATTGCATTAGTGATGGGTGATCAAAATGCCATCAATCAAGATGATTGGCAAGTATTTAATGCAACAGGTATTGGTCATCTCATTTCAATCTCAGGACTTCATGTCACGATGTTGGCAGGTGTTGGTGCTTCAATTGCTACATTTATTTGGCGTCGGCATACATTACCTCTGATTGCCCCTGTTAGTAAGGTGGCGGCAGTTTCTGGATTTTTGACTGCGTTCGTCTATGCGTGGTTAGCCGGCTTTCAGATCCCTGCACAAAGAACGATGTATATGGTTGGGGTGGTGGCATTTGCTTTATGGACCGGCAGAAATCCTCGGTCGTTTGATATTTGGTGGTGGGCTCTCGCATTTGTTTTGCTTATCGATCCCATGGCGCCCTATACACCTGGCTTTTGGTTGTCTTTTGGCGCAGTGGCTGCCATCTTGTATGCCATGGGCGATTCCTCAGGCTTGATAGGTATTCCTACCGGAAAAGAGCTAGAAACACACTGGAAGCATCGTATGCTCCAAGCCCTGAGCGAAGCATGTCGAGTACAAGCTGTTGTGACGCTTGCGCTCCTGCCTTTTACTTTGTATTGGTTTTATCAGGTTTCAATTGTTTCGCCGCTGGCTAATGCATTTGCAATACCGCTAGTAAGTTATATCGTGACCCCATTGGCAATCATTGGAGCTCTGCTTCCCGAATTTATCGGTCGCTGGCTCCTATTGCCGGCCCATGCATCCATGGAATATCTTGCAATCATTTTGGAGTGGATGGCTAGCTGGAGTTGGTCTGTTGTTTGGTCAAGACAACCAGAGCGGTGGATCTTGCTCATCTCTGGACTTGGCATCATTTATTCAATTCATCCAGGCCCCATTATTGAAACATGGAAGTGGAGGGTGATTGGCGTTTCAATTTCTATGTTGTTATTTATTTCGCCAACCCCATTTTTGGGGAATGCGAAGCTTGCCCAAGGAGAATTTGAGGCAAGTGCTCTTGATATTGGTCAGGGCACTGCAGTGCTGATCGAAACTGCTAACAGGAGACTGTTGTATGACACAGGACCTATTCAAGGTAAGAAAGATGATGCAGGACAGAGAATTATTCTGCCTTATCTACGAGGGCGAGGAATCGATCACATTGATCGCATGGTTATTAGTCACAGTGACAGTGATCATGTTGGAGGCGCTGCAACACTACTAAAACATATTCAGTTTGATTCCATGTTGGGATCTTTACCAAGCGCAAATCCTTTGCTTCAAAATTTGAAAAATAGAAAAATACCAGCTATCCCATGCCGCTTTGGCCAACGCTGGACATGGGATGGTGTTGAATTTTTGGTTTGGCATCCTCACGAAGAGACGGTATTTTTGGAGCAATATCCCAGCAAGCCAAATGAGATGAGCTGCGTACTTGAGGTACGCAATCAGAAGGGGTCACTTTGGTTAACGGGTGATGTTGAAAAGCAAGGTGAAGCTGAAATTACTGAGCGTTTAGATCCAGCAATGCTGCAAGAGATTGGCGATCGAGAATTGATCTTCATGGCTCCGCATCATGGCAGTAAAACGTCCTCATCTTTAGATCTTCTAAAAAGATTGGAGCCCGATCAAGCTTTTGCGCAAAATGGTTATCGCAATCGATACGGGCACCCACACCCAGATGTGAGGGCGCGCTACCAAAGTTTGGAGATTCCTTTTTATCAAACGCCGCAAACAGGGGCGCAGACTTGGCTATTTAAAAATAATGCAAAGTCTTCGACACAATTTTGGAGGCGTGATATAAAACGAGTATGGCATCGATAGATGTGAACTGATTGAAAGGACTTGCATATGAATAAGCTGCTTGCTTTAAGTTCTCTAGTAATTGCTGTGACAGTAGGTTGTGCCGGCGCAAACGTACGCCCCCTAGTGGATATGAAGGGTGTTAATGAAGCCACCTATGAGAACGATCTAAAGGATTGTCAAAACTATGCTCAACAACAGTCAGGTATGGGTCAGACTGCAGCTAAGGGCGCTGGCGCTGGCGCTGTGGTGGGCGGCTTATTGGGCCTCGTTACTGGTGGTAATGCGACGGGGATTGTGCAGGCGGCTGGTGCTGGAGCGGTGATTGGTGGTGCTGGCGGCGCATTTACAGGCAATCAGGGTCAGGAAGCGGTTGTGAAACGGTGTCTAAGTGGGCGCGGTTACAAGGTCTTGAACTAAATCTACCCTTAAGAAGCCCTAAAGCCCGAGAAATCGGGCTTTTTTAATGCCCAAAAAAGCAAAAAGCCCTTAAAAATTAAGGGCTTAGTACGTAATTCTTGGTTGCGGGGGCAGGATTTGAACCTACGACCTTCGGGTTATGAGCCCGACGAGCTGCCAGACTGCTCCACCCCGCGTCTGAAGCTGAGATTCTACCATTTTTTGGGTATCCCTGTCGAGGCATTCCTGCAAATAACGCATAAATAACGCGTTTTATTGAAGAAATTCTCGTTTTAATGAGTGCCGGCAAGGAGTAACATATTGCCACGCAACATCACGTTAAGGCTTATTAATGTCAGTTAGCAATCCAGAGTTTTCAGAGTCATCCCTATTAAGGCCTGTAGATATTTCTCGAGAGGACCATCCGCATAAGAAGGGTGCTTCCATCTCTCTCATGTTTGCGGCCATTGGTGTGGTCTTCGGCGACATTGGTACGAGCCCACTCTATGCCTTGAAGGAATGTTTTAGCCCTGAGCACGGCATTCCATTTTCTCCAGATGCAGTCTATGGCGTCATCTCGATGGTTTTCTGGGCTTTTGCGATTGTTGTGTCATTAAAGTACGTCTTATTTGTGATGCGTGCAAACAATCATGGCGAAGGCGGCATCCTGGCTCTAATGGCATTAGCGCTAAGAACGGCGCCTACCAATTCAAAACGATCGCTTCTCATCATCATGGCTGGTGTATTTGGCGCCTGCATGTTTTATGGTGATGCAATCATTACACCGGCGATTTCTGTGCTCTCTGCGGTTGAAGGTCTAGAAGTTATCTCCAGCGACCTCACGCGCTATGTGATGCCGATTACTATTTTTATCTTAGTCCTTCTCTTTTTCATTCAGAAGACTGGCACTGATGTTGTTGGTAAGCTTTTCGGGCCAATCATGATGGTCTGGTTTATTGCTATCGGACTCATGGGTGTTTATCAAGTGATCCAGAACCCCGCTATTTTTGCAGCTATTAATCCGCTATACGCTATTCGTTTTCTGATCGAGCACTCATTGCAAGGCTTTATTGTTTTGGGTGCAGTCTTCTTGGTATTGACTGGTGCTGAGGCGCTGTATGCCGATATGGGTCACTTTGGACTTAAGCCGATACGCATGGGCTGGTTCTTCATTGTGATGCCTTGCTTACTCTTGAACTACTTCGGTCAAGGTGCAATGTTCTTAAATAATCCTGAGACCATTACAAATCCATTTTTCTTAATGGTTCCCGATGGCTTAGTTTTCCCACTGGTGATATTGGCCACTGCTGCAACTGTTATTGCCTCTCAGGCGGTGATATCGGGCGCTTTTTCTATGACGAGCCAGGCCATTTTATTGGGCTTTGTACCGCGCATGAAGATTCGCCATACATCTGATAGAGAAATTGGCCAGATTTACATGCCGCTTGTGAATTGGGTGTTGTTAATACTTGTAATTGCTGTTGTTCTTGCATTTAAAAAGTCTGAAAACTTAGCAGCTGCTTATGGCATCGCAGTTACCACCACAATGATTGTGACTACATTTTTGGCGGCAATCGTGATGCGTGTGGTGTGGCGCTGGAATACTCTTTTTGTAACCTTGGTAATAAGCGCATTCTTGATTGTGGACCTTGCTTTCTTAACTGCTAATCTTTTAAAGATCATGGAAGGTGGTTGGTTCCCATTACTCTTGGGTGCCGTTTGCTTTATGTTCTTAATGACCTGGTTCCAGGGTCGCAAGATATTGCGTCAAAATGCGATGAACAATGGTATTGAACTAAAGAGCTTTATCGATTCATTGATGATGCACCCTCCGCATCGCGTAGAGGGAACAGCCATATTCTTAACTGCACACGTAGACTATTTGCCGGTCTCATTCCTGCACAACTTAAAACATAACCATGTGCTCCATGAAAGAGTATTTTTCTTAAAGGTCAGTATTTGGGATGTGCCTTATGTAAAAGATAATGAGCGCATTACTTTGCGCGATCTTGGTAATGGTATTTATGTGGTTCGTGCTGTGTATGGATTTAATGAGACCCCAGATATGGGCCTCATCATTGAATTGATCGAGAAGTCATCCGATTTAAAGTTTGATTTGATGAATACTTCATTCTTCTTGTCACGCGACACTATTGTTTCTACTGAAATCCCAGGAATGGCTATCTGGCGTGAAAAATTATTCTGCTGGATGTATCAAAATGCAGGCCGCCAGTCAGACTTCTTTAAAATTCCGGCAAATCGCTTGGTTGAGTTGGGTGCAAAGGTAGAGATTTGAGAAAAAATCTTCTACTCCAATCAAAAATATTCATTTCAATATTTTTGCTGGCTACTGCACTCAGTGGCGTTGTACTGGCCACCCCTGCGGAAGAGGCCCAGCTCGAGCAGTTAGATAAGATTGAGCAAGAGTTGGAGCTTCAGCGCGAGTGGGCTAAGTATCGCTGGGGTAAGGCTTCCTCAGAGTGCTATCAAAAGTATTGGGTAAATTCTTGCCTGCGAGATGCGCGAGCAATCTATCGCAAAGAAATTGACCCGATTCGAGAGCAAGAAGTCGCTTTGCATGAAGTGCAACGTAAGCTGCGTGAAAGCCTGAAGAATCAGGAAGATATCAAGCGTGCTGCTGAGCGGGCATCGCCAGAAAAGGCGGCCGAACGAGCTGCTAACCAAGCCGAGTATGAGCAAAAGCAAAAAGATGCAGCAGCTAGGGCGGCAGATTTAGAGCAACGTCGCAAAGATGCCCCTAAGCGTGCAAAAGAAAATAAAGCGGGCACTCAGCTCGATTAATTTCTTCTTAAATTACATTTACATTTCATTAGGCAACTCTTGGCTAAAGTTAAATCGGTTTATATCTGCCAGTCTTGTGGTGGAACTTCTGCCAAATGGCAGGGTCAGTGCCCGTCTTGTCAGGCTTGGAATACTCTAGAGGAAGGCGTACCTGAGACAACTTCTAATGCTCGTTTTCAGGGTTTGGCACAATCGCTGCCACGACAAAAGTTATCGGCCATTTCCGCTGAAGACTTACCGAGATTTAGTACTGGTGTCGAAGAGTTTGATCGTGTATTGGGCGGTGGCTTAGTTCCAGGCGGTGTGGTCCTCTTAGGTGGCGATCCTGGCATTGGTAAATCTACCTTGCTATTACAAGCGCTTGCAGAGATGAGTGCTGCGGGCATGAATGTGCTCTACAGCAGTGGTGAAGAATCCGCGGCGCAGATTGCCTTGCGTGCAAAACGCATTGCATTAGATGCGCCTCAATTAGAAGTCCTCGCGGAGATTCAGTTGGAAAAACTGATTTCCATAATGGACACAGTAAAGCCGCAGGTCTTGGTGGTGGATTCGATTCAGACCCTCTATTCAGAAGTATTAAGTTCTGCTCCTGGCTCTGTAGCCCAGGTACGAGAGTGTGCAGCACAATTAACCAGGGCAGCGAAATCTAGCGGTATCTGTGTCTTGATGGTGGGTCACGTCACCAAGGATGGTCATCTTGCGGGCCCTCGAGTTCTTGAGCATATTGTGGATACTGTCTTGTATTTTGAAGGTGACACCCATTCCTCCTTCCGCTTAGTGCGCTCTATCAAGAATCGTTTTGGCGCCGTTAATGAGCTAGGTGTATTCGCGATGACTGAAAAAGGTCTTCGTGGCGTTACTAATCCATCAGCAATCTTCTTATCACAACACGAACAAATGGTTCCTGGTGCATGTGTACTGGTTACGCAAGAAGGCAGCAGACCTTTGTTGGTGGAAATTCAGGCTTTAGTGGATACAGCGCATGTACCAAATCCTCGGCGCCTAGCGGTTGGCTTAGAGCAGGCGCGTCTTGCAATGCTTTTGGCAGTATTGCACCGGCATGCTGGTGTAGCTTGCTTTGATCAAGATGTTTTCTTAAATGCGGTAGGTGGCGTCAAGATTTCTGAGCCAGCTGCAGATTTGGCGGTGCTCCTTGCTATTCAATCATCGATTCGTAATAAGGCATTACCAAAAGAGTTGATCGTATTTGGTGAGGTTGGCTTGGCCGGTGAGATTCGTCCTTGCCCACGTGGTCAGGAGCGCTTGAAAGAGGCGGCTAAGTTAGGTTTTACTGTGGCCATCATTCCTAAGGCCAATATGCCTAAGACCAAGATTCCAGGGCTGAAGGTGATTCCAGTGGAACGAATTGATCAGGCAATTGCAGCTGCGGCCGAACTGAGTTAACTAGCGTAAGTCTTCTGCTTGAATCAGTAAGACTTGCTCTTCGCCTGCAGACACTTCCATCCAGATGGCTGGTATTTGTGGAAATGCCTTTTTGAAGTGCTCATACTCATTGCCAATCTCAAGCAAGAGGGCGCCACGCTCTGACAAGTAATCTGGCGCTGACGCAATGATGCGCCTGATGATATCCATGCCATCATCACCGCCAGCCAAAGCTAATTCTGGCTCAGCATGATATTCAGTGGGAAGCGCACTCATAGAGGCAGCATTGACATAAGGCGGATTGCAAATAATAAGATCGAAGAGATTATCTTCATTCGGCTCTGGTAATGCATCCCAAAGATCGCCATCCAATAACTCTACTTGAGTGTTCAAGCTATGACGATCAACGTTGCGAGCTGCTACAGAAAGTGCGGGCATGCTGATATCGCAAGCGCTTACATGAATGTCAGGGCAAGATAAAGCCAGAAGAATTGCCAGTGAGCCATTGCCCGTGCAGAGATCAAGCGCTTTGCCGTCTGCGGGTAACCAAGGTTCTAGTGAACCATCAACAATCAGCTCGGCAATCCAAGAACGCGGAACAATACTTTGCTCGCTGCAAAAGAACGGCACACCCATCAGCCAAGCTTCACCCAGTATGTAGGCAAGTGGTTTACGAGTAGAAATTCTGGTATCAGCAATAGCGGATGCATTTTGCTGTTGCTCTTCGGTGATCGCATCATCCAAATGATCCAGCGCTTCTGCTGGACTCAGATGAAGTTGTTTGCTCACAATCCACAGAGCTTCGCTTTGCGCATCAATTGCCCCATGGCCAAAATGCAAGTTTTCAGCTTCGAGTTTTTGTGCAATCTGCTCGATGCACTGGTTCACGGTAAGTTGTTGCTGAGGCTCAGGGTCCATGATGGAGGAGTTTCTTTAGAAGAAAAGGCAGGTGCCTAATTTATCGATCAAGCGATTAATTGTTCGAGAGTTTTGCGATAGATATTTTTGAGTGGCACTACATCATCAACGATGACACACTCATCAATTTTGTGGCTAGTTGCATTCAAAGGACCAAATTCCACAACCTCTTTACAAATCTTGGCAATAAAGCGGCCATCGCTCGTGCCACCAGTTGTGGAGAGTTCAGTCTCTATATTGGTTTCAGCTTTGATGGCTTTGCGTAATGCGCCAGCCAAGTCGCCATCACCAGTAATGAAGGGGCTACCACCTAAGACCCAATCAATCTCAAAATCCAAACCTGCATCCTTCAAAATCTTTTCTAGCCGTTCGCGCAGTTGCTCTGGCTTACTCTCGGTCGAGAAGCGGAAATTAAAGTCGATGACGAGCTCGCCTGGGATAACGTTATTGGCGCCAGTGCCAGCATGCACATTCGAGATCTGAAAACTAGTTGGCTGGAAATATTGGTTACCTTTATCCCACTCAGTTTCTACTAATGCAGAAATTGCTGGTGCAGAAAGGTGAATTGGGTTTTTGCCTAAGTGAGGGTAGGCAATATGCGCCTGAATACCCTTCACCTTTAGCTTGCCTGACAAAGAGCCGCGACGACCATTCTTAATCATGTCACCGAGCTTGTCTACTGAGGTGGGTTCACCAATCACGCAATAATCCAAACGTTGACCCTGTTTTTGTAGGCGCTCGCACATGATGACCGTGCCATCATTAGCTGGACCTTCTTCATCGCTGGTGATTAAGAAAGCAATAGAGCCTTCATGATCTGGATGTGCGGCTACAAATTCTTCTGTAGCAACAACAAAACCTGCGAGGGAGGTTTTCATATCCGCAGCGCCACGACCATAGAGCATGCCGTCACGAATAGTTGGGGTAAAGGGATTGTTTGTCCACTTCTCCAATGGACCAGTAGGTACCACATCAGTATGGCCGGCAAATACTAAGACCTTGCCCTGATCACCGGCTTGACCTTTTTTAATGGCCCACAAATTCGTGACCTGAAAATTTTCAGGACCACTCACAACGCTCTCTGTATGAAAGCCGATTGCTTGCAGACGTTTAGCAATTAAATCTTGGCAGCCACCATCAGCTGGGGTTACGGAATGGCAGGAGATGAGAGCTTCGGTGAGCTCAAGTGTGGCGCTCATAGATTGAACTTAGTCGCGGAGTAATTCGTTGATGGCAGTCTTTGCTCTAGTTTGAGCATCAACCTTCTTTACGATGATTGCTGCGTACAAGCTGTACTTGCCACAAGCAGAAGGAAGTGAGCCTGGCACAACTACTGATCCAGCTGGAACTCGGCCATAGTGCACTTCACCTGTTTCGCGATCGTAGATCTTGGTGCTTTGGCCAATGTAGACGCCCATGGATAAAACGGCGTTTTCTTCAATCACTACGCCTTCAACCACTTCAGAGCGGGCGCCGATAAAGCAGTTATCTTCAATAATGACTGGGCCAGCTTGGATAGGCTCAAGAACGCCACCAATACCAACACCGCCAGAAAGGTGAACGTTTTTACCGATTTGGGCGCAAGAACCTACGGTTGCCCAGGTATCTACCATTGTGCCTTCGCCGACATAAGCGCCAATATTGACGTAGGAAGGCATTAAAACGGCATTTTTGCCGATAAATGAGCCACGGCGGGCCATTGCAGGGGGCACTACCCGGAAGCCGCCGGCAGCAAAGTCAGCAGCGGTGTAGTTTTCAAATTTACTAGGAACCTTGTCATAGAACTGGGTATAGCCGCCAGCGCCCATTGGTTTGTTGTCTTCTAGGCGGAAAGAGAGCAGAACAGCCTTCTTAACCCACTGATTAACTTCCCATTTGCCTACATCGCGGCGTTCTGCAACGCGAATAGTGCCCGCATTAAGGCCTTCTAGGACCGCATTTACGGCATTACGGACATCCCCAGGGGCGCTGTCTGGAGAGAGGTTTGCGCGGTTTTCCCAGGCTTGTTCAATGATGTTTTGTGGTGATTGGCTCATGCTTTTTAGTTAACTATCAGATTGTTAAGGGATTTTGTCCCTGAGGGTAGATTTATCATTATATAGATGGGGCAAAAACGCGTCCAAGCAGGCAAGAGCTTGCTATCATCTTCCCACTTTAGCTTTAATTTTTACCCCTTTATTTGAACCTCTTTTTTCCCTGCAAAGTACGCCGTGCAACTGAAATCCATCAAACTTTCCGGCTTTAAGTCTTTCGTAGACCCAACCCATTTTGAAATGCCTGGCCAATTAATTGGCGTTGTGGGTCCTAACGGTTGCGGAAAGTCGAACATTATTGACGCCGTACGTTGGGTTTTGGGTGAATCCCGTGCCAGTGAATTGCGTGGTGAATCCATGCAAGACGTTATTTTTAATGGCTCTGGTTTACGCAAACCATCTGGCCGTGCCAGCGTGGAACTCATTTTTGATAACACTGAAGGTCGTGCTCAAGGTCAGTGGAGTGCTTTTACAGAATTGGGTATTAAGCGCGTTTTAACTCGCGATGGAAATTCTAGCTACTACGTAAATAATCAAGTAGTGCGCCGTAAAGATATTCAAGATATTTTCTTGGGCACCGGTATGGGTCCAAGAGGTTACGCAATTATTGGACAGGGCACAATCAACCGAATTCTAGAAGCAAAGCCAGAAGAGTTGCGCGTGTTCTTGGAGGAAGCCGCTGGTGTTTCAAAATATAAAGAGCGTCGCAAAGAAACTGCTTCACGCTTAGAGGACACAGTAGAAAATTTAACGCGTGTTGAAGATATTTTGCGCGAACTCGATCAACAGTTAACCCGCTTAGAAAAACAAGCGACTGTTGCTGAGCGTCACGCAGAGCTTTCTGCCCAAATGAAATCTCAGCAACAACTGCTGTGGTTCGTGCGTCAGACCGAGGCTGGTAAAGAGCAAGAGCGTCACGCTAATGGTATTCGTGATACGCAAGTTGGCCTAGAGGAACAGACCGCCAAGCTACGCCACGTCGAAGCTGAGCTAGAGACAATGCGCACAGAACAGTACGCATTACAAGACAAGGTTTCTCAAGCACAAGGCGATTTATATCAAACCAATTCTGATGTTAGTCAGGTTGAGTCACAGATTCTTTACGTTCAAGAAGCGCGTCAACGTTTGCAGCAGCAAACTCAAGATTTGCAAGCGCAGTTACAGCGCTGGACTGTGCAAGAAACAGATGCGGCACAAGCACAGCGTACTACTGAGCATGAGCTGTCTTTAGCTGCTGAAAAAGAACAAACTCTCTTGGCAGATTTAAATGGGCTGCAAGAGCAAATGCCAAGTCGTGAAGAGGCTTACCAAAATGCATCACGTGAACTCAATAGTGCGCGTGATTCGCTGGCTTCTATTGAGCAGCGCTTGGCAAGTTTGGGCGAGCGTCTTCGCTCGATGTCTGCTCAGTCAGATGAATTAAAAGGGCGCGAGACTCGCCTTGTTAGTGAATTCGATGGTTTACGTCGTCCGGATGCTGAAGCGTTACAGACTGCGATAGATCGCCAGGTAATGGCAGCTCGTAAAGTGGAAGAGGCTAAGCAGCGCGCTGTTGAAACCCAGCAACGCGTTCCTGCTGCAGACGAAGCCCGTAATACTGCGCAGCAACAGATTCAGGTAGCTAATCAAGATTTGGCACAGACAGAAGCTAAATTGACTGCTTTGACTGCCTTGCAGGCTAGCGTTCAGGCCCAAGGCAAGATTGGGCCTTGGCTAGAAAGCAAGGGGTTGAAAGAAAGTAAGCGTCTTTGGCAGGAGCTCAAAGTTGAAACTGGCTGGGAAGCTGCGCTCGAGTCTGTATTGCGTGAGCGTTTGGCTGCGGTTACCGCAAAGAGTGTGCAAGAAACATTGGCTCTGGCTAATGATGCGCCTCCAAGTCGTTTGGCTATTTTGCTAACCGAAGAAATTACTCCGGCACACACCTCGGCTCCAGCGGACTTCACTCCATTGTTGAGTCGCGTACAAAGTGCTGGTGCAGCAAGACTCACCTCTGTATTACAAGAGTGGTTAGACAATATCTATATTGCTAGCAGCCTTGAAGATGCTTTGCATCGCCGTGAAAAATTACCTGCTGGTGGCGCATTTGTTACTCAGCAAGGACACTTGGTGAGTCGCGTTGGTGTACAACTTTACGCAGCAGATTCTGAGCAAGCCGGTATGTTGGCGCGCGCTCAAGAGATGGAAAGTCTAGAGAAGCAATTACGTGCGCAACAACTGATGCAAAGCGAGCTCAAGGGCGAGTTGGATCAGTGTGTAGCTAACTATCAAGCAGCCCATCAAGCGGCAGAGCAGGCCCGCGAAAATGCTGAGCATGCTGTTCAAGAATCGCATGGCTTTGAAGTAGAGAGAATGCAGTTGACCCAAGCTGAAGAGCAATATAGTCAACGTGCGGCGCAGATTCAGGGCGAATTAAGTGAATTGCGTCAACAGATGGATCAAGTGAGTCAGACTCAAGAGCAGTCTGCTGCTGAATTGCTTGAGTCAGAAGAATCTAAGCAAGGCTTGCAAGAAGCATTACAAGTTGCGCAAGAAAAGTTAGAGCGTTCCACTGAGGAACGCGATCGTTTGCGTGAGTCCCTTCGTGCTGCCGAGATGGCTGCTCAAGAGGCAGCTTTTGCTACTCGTTCTCTGCAGCAACGTATTGCTGACTTACAGCGTGATCAAAGTACTGCACGTACTCAGATCATGGAGATTCAGGATAAGCATGATGCTGCCGCTCAAGAACTCGAAACCTTAAGTGATGAAGAAGCGCAAGATAAATTACAGGGCTTATTACTGGCACGAAGTGCTCGCGAGGCTGCTTTGGCAAATGCGCGTACCGAGCAAGACGCTTTATTGCATCAATTGCGTGAGGCGGATGAGTCGCGCATGCAAGTCGAGCGTAGCTTGCAACCAATGCGCGATAAAGTTGTAGATTTGCAGTTGCGTGAACAGGCTGCACGTTTGAACTATGAACAATTTGCTACCTTGTTGTCAGATGCTGAGGCTGATCTCACTGCACTTGAGGCGAATTTCAGTACAGACCTGAAGGTTGGTGCTTTGCAGAGTGAAGTTAATAGCTTGAACGCCGAGATTCAATCATTAGGCCCAGTCAATATGGCTGCCCTGGATGAGTTATCTAGTTCACGCGAGCGTAAGCAGTTCTTGGACGCGCAATCCGCCGACTTGAATGAAGCGATGCAGACTTTGACAGATGCGATTGCTAAGATTGATGCCGAAACACGCGATCTCTTGCAGGGAACCTTTGATCAGGTGAATAGTCACTTTGGAAAACTCTTCCCAGAGTTATTCGGTGGCGGCCATGCTGAATTGGTAATGACTGGTGAAGAGATTCTGGATTCTGGCGTACAAGTAATGGCCCAGCCTCCTGGCAAGAAAAACAGTTCTATTTATCTCCTCTCTGGTGGAGAAAAGGCATTGACTGCGATTGCTTTGGTGTTCTCGCTTTTCCTTTTGAACCCAGCCCCATTCTGCTTGCTCGATGAGGTGGACGCTCCATTAGATGATGCAAATACCTTGCGTTATGCACAGCTAGTAGCCAAAATGTCTGATAAGACACAGTTTTTGTTTATCTCACATAACAAGATCACTATGGAAATCGCCCATCAACTGATTGGTGTCACGATGCAAGAGCAGGGTGTATCCCGTATTGTTGCGGTAGATATTTCTTCTGCTGTTTCAATGGTGGAGGCTGCTTAAGTGTACGTAGAACAAATCATGACGATGTTGGGTTTGTCTGATTTGCAATTGGCTTTAGCCGTTATTGGTTTATTGATTCTGATAACGGTAGCCATCCTAAATATTAAGTACGCTCGTGCTCGTCGTAAGGCAAAAGAGCAACGCGAATATGCCTTGGATGATCGTTTTGCGCGTGAGCCCAGCTTTGGTCAGGGCTTTGCTGATGGCGATACATCATCTCGTATCGAACCCAGTTTTAGCGATGCGCTCACCACGATCTCAGCTCCAGAAAAGTTTGCCATTGATCCACGGATTGATTGCGTCATCACATTACGTTTTGATGAAAGCATTAGCGGCGTAGAAATTTTGGATGAAATTAACGCCTGGAACGATCTAGAGGCACAGTCGACTGCTCGCTGGATGTGCGAGGGATTAAATGCTGACATTGATGCTGCTGAGGACTGGGAAGAATTAAATCCTGAGGGTTCCTATTCAGAGTTGCAATTGGCAATTCAGTTGGCTAGTCGCAAAGGACCTATTGGTGTTTTGGAGTTGTCTGACTTTTGCTCTCGCGCTCAAGCGCTGGCTGAGACCTTAGGGTCACAAATTGACATGCCAAGCGTTAGCACAATGCTGGAAAGCGCTAAAGAATTAGATGTAATGGCTGCTGAGAGTGATATTCAATTGAGTATCAATGTTCTATTTGATGAGCCTTGTCCTTGGGGTAACTTCGACGCTCTGATGCGTCAACGTGGTTTCAAGTTATCACGTAACGGACGTCAATATGAATATCTCAGTAAAGGCATAACGCTTTTCAATAGCAATGATTTGGATCCCAATCGTTCCGTTACCCAAGTTACTTTGCTCTTAGAGGTTCCTTTGGTTCTGCAAGAAGAGCGTGCATTTGAAAGAATGTTATCTGAAGGTGTTGAAATCGCACAAGCTGCCCATGGTCGCTTGGTAGATGACAATGGCATCAATTTGAGTGAGGCTGCGGTCATCAGCATTCGTCAGCACCTCGATGTTCTCTATGCCAATCTTGAGAAATCTGGTGTTTCTGCTGGATCTTCTACAGCTAGCAGACTATTTAGCTAGGAAATCACTTTGTCGTCCTCTAGTCCGACAAATTTAGCGGAGCGTTACGCATTCTTACAGGCGGAGCTTGCTCGCTTAGAGCATGCTTACTACGTTCTGGATAATCCACTACTCCCAGATATTGAATACGATCGCCTCTATAGAGAATTGCTCGAGATTGAAGCCGCTCATCCAGAATGGGTTACCCCAGAGTCTTTGTCCCAGCGCGTGGGTGGAGCAGCGCTAAAGGAGTTTGATTCAGTTACTCATGCTGTGCCGATGCTATCTTTAAACAACGCATTTGAAGATGCCGAGCTGATTGCTTTTGATCGTCGCTGTCGTGAGACTTTGCATACAGATCGCGTGACCTATGCAGGTGAACTCAAGTTTGATGGTCTAGCAATCTCCCTGCGTTATGAAAATGGCTCACTGGTAACTGCGGCAACGCGTGGTGATGGCGCCAGTGGTGAGGATGTTACTGCCAATATCAAAACGATTCGCGCTATTCCTCTCAAACTCACTGGCAAAAATATTCCAAAGGTTCTAGAAGTGCGCGGTGAGGTCTTTATGTACCTCAAAGACTTCGAGAAAATGAATCGACAAGCGGCAGAATTGGGCGAGAAAGAATTTGCTAACCCCCGCAATGCTGCAGCAGGCAGTTTGCGTCAGTTAGATTCTAAGATCACGGCAAAAAGACCACTATCTTTCTTTGCTTATGGCTTGGGCGCCCTAGAGCCTCAGTCATGGCTACCTAAAACCCATGAAGAATTACTCAATGCTTATGCTGAGCTAGGCTTACCGGTTTGCTCTGAGCGTAAGGTTTTGCATTCGGTGGAAGAGATCTTGGCCTTCTATAACGAGATAGGCGCAAAAAGAGATGCATTGCCGTATGACATTGATGGTGTGGTCTATAAGGTGAACTCATTTGCTGAGCAAGCAAAGTTAGGCTTTGTTTCAAGGGCTCCTAGATTTGCGCTTGCGCATAAGTATCCAGCCCAAGAAGCGCTCACAACCGTATTGGGCATTGATGTGCAAGTAGGGCGCACAGGCGCGATTACACCGGTAGCAAGACTTGCTCCCGTGGAAGTTGGTGGCGTTACCGTTACTAATGCCACGCTACACAATGAAGATGAAGTTAAACGCAAGGACGTACGTATTGGCGATACCGTTTCAGTGCGAAGAGCAGGTGATGTGATTCCTGAAGTGGTTTCAGTGATTAAGGATCGACGCCCAGCCGATGCAGCAGAATTTTTAATGCCCACTAATTGCCCGGTATGTGATTCACATATTGAGCGTTTGGCAGATGAGGCGGTAGCGCGTTGTAGTGGCGGACTTTTCTGCGGTGCGCAGCGCAAGCAGGCCTTAATTCACTTTGCCCATAGAAGAGCGTTAGATATTGAAGGTCTAGGTGAGAAGATCGTTGATCAATTGGTGGATCATAATCTCGTTAGAACCCCTGCCGATCTCTACAGGCTAGGCTTCACAGCACTAGCCAATTTAGAGCGTATGGGTGAGAAGTCTGCCGACAACCTTATTCAGGCGATTAACCAATCCAGAAGCACCACCTTAGCCAGATTTATATTTGCTTTAGGCATTCGTCACGTAGGTGAGACCACGGCCAAGGATTTGGCCAATCATTATCAATCGATGCATGCTCTCATGGATGCAAATATCGAAGATCTTCTCACGGTAAAGGATGTTGGCCCCGTGGTTGCGGATTCCATCACCAGCTTTATGCAAGAAGCACATAACCGAGAAGTGATTGAGCAACTATTAGCTTCTGGAATGCAGCTCTCTGTAGAAGAAAAAGTCATTAGCGCTGCCGTTGCAGGAAAAACATTTGTACTCACAGGCACATTCCCGACCCTTACAAGAGATCAAGCAAAGGATCTTCTAGAAAAGGCGGGTGCAAAGGTGGCTGGGTCAGTCTCCAAGAAAACCGATTACGTAGTTGCTGGCACTGACGCTGGTAGCAAACTTACCAAAGCTGAAGAATTAGGTGTGCCGGTGATTGATGAGGTAGAGATGCTGGATTTATTGAATGAAAAGTTGGCATAGCCAATTGAAACTGCAAAAGTCTGTTATCAGCTAGCTCCAGTCTCACATCTTTTTAGACTTGCTCAATATCATCCCAAATAAAATAGAATCATTGATATGAATCCCGACCTTCAATTGATGCTTCAGAAGACTATGCAAGCCCTGCAAAAGGGGGATTCTGATGACGCCAATTTAATCTTGAGTGGGGCTCTTCAAGCCGATATTAATAGTGCTGAGAGTATTTTTGAATTGGGCATTGCTTATGCCAAAGCCAATAGGCTTGAAGAGGCATTATTTGTCCTTGCTTGTTTGCAACGGCATCGGGTGAATGATGCAAGGATATTTTATAACCTGGGACTTATTCATTCGCTACAAGGTAATTATCTTCTCGCAATAGAGGCCTATGATTTGGCTCTAAAGATTCAGCCTGATAACGTTGATGCGTTAATTAATAAGAGCTCCATTTATATCGATATAAAAAATTATGCTTTGGCATTAGAGGTTCTGGAGAGCGCAATTAAAATAAGGCCCGATATTCCAGAAGCTTGGTCAAATAAAGGTATTGCTTTAAATAATTTGCATTTATATCAAGACTCATTAAATGCATACGATAAAGCCATTGATCTTAATTCGGGTTATTTTGAGTTTTGGTCAAATAAATGCGTGCCACTTCATAAATTAAAGCGTTTCGAAGATGCTTTGGAGGCATGTGATCAAGCATTAAATCTAAATCCCAATTACGCTGAAGCTTTTTATAACAAAGGAAATGTATTAAATGATCTGAAACGTTATGACGAAGCAATTGTCCATTACGATAAAGCGCTTAGCCTAAAGTCTGACTATCACGAAGCTTGGCTTAATAAGGGTATGACTCTAGATGCATTAAGACGTTATGACGAGGCAATTACTCATTACGATAAAGCGCTTAGCCTAAAGCCTGACTATCACGAAGCATGGCTAAGTAAAGGTGCGACCTTAGATACATTAAAACGTTATGACGAAGCAATTGTCCATTACGATAAAGCGCTTAGCCTAAAGCCTGACTATCACGAAGCTTGGCTAAATAAAGGTGTGTCACTGTATGCGTTAAAGCGTTGTGATGAGGCAATTACTCATTACGATAAATCGCTTAGCCTAAAGCAGGGCTATCACGAAGCTTGGCTCAATAAAGGTGTGGCCTTAGAGACATTAAAACGTTATGACGAAGCAATTGTCCATTACGATAAAGCGCTTAGCTTAAAGCCTGATTATCACGAAGCTTGGCTCAATAAAGGTATGACCCTAGATACTTTAAAGCGTTGTGATGAGGCAATTGTTCATTACGACAAAGCGCTTAGCCTAAAAGCTGATATTGAATTTGCTCCAGGTTATTTGGTTCACGCAAAGATGAAGTTGTGCAGTTGGTCAGGCCTCGAAAATTCACTGCAAGATATTTCTAAGAGAGTCATGGCAAACGAGAGGATCCTGCCACCCTTCCCATTGCTTGCTTTGAACGATGATGCTTTATTACATAAAAAATGCGCTGAAATATTTGTAGAAGATAAGTACCCACAAAATTATTTCTTAGGGGCTATTCCTCATCGACCAAAAAATAAAAAAATCAGAGTTGGCTATTTTTCGGCTGATTTGAAAAATCATCCCGTCGCTTTTCTGATTGCAGAGCTTTTTGAGATTCATGACAGGAGTCGTTTTGAGATATACGCTTTTTCCTTGGAGAGGGCGAGTGATGAGATGAGGGATCGCCTCCATAAGGCGTTTGACCATTTTATTGATGTGGAGCGAATGTCCGATGTTGCGATCGCACAGCTTTCTAGAGAGCTTGAAATTGACATAGCAATTGATTTATCAGGATTTACTCTAGGCGGGAGGACTGGGATTTTTGCATATCGTGCGGCACCAATTCAAGTGAATTATTTGGGCTATCCCGGCACTATGGGGGCTGATTATATGGATTACATCATCGCTGATAAAACATTAATCCCAGATCAGATGCAGCAGTTTTATGCTGAAAGAGTGATTTATTTGCCTGGTAGCTATCAAGTCAACGATACGAAGCGCGTAATTTCACATAAGCAATTTACCAGGCAGGAGCTAGGATTGCCTGAGAGCGGATTTGTTTTTTGTTGTTTCAATAATAATTTCAAGATTTTGCCTGCGACTTTTGCTGGGTGGATGCGCATATTAAAAGCAGTTGAGGGCAGCGTTTTATGGCTGCTTCAGGACAATGATTGGGCAGTTGAAAATCTTAAAAAAGAAGCTCGGCAGCAGGGTGTTGATGAAAGCAGATTAGTCTTTGCGGACAGGGTGCCGCTATCAGAACATTTAGCTCGCCTTCCTCAGGCGGACCTATTTCTTGATACGTTACCGTATAACGCTCACACTACTGCTAGCGATGCCTTGTGGGTGGGATTGCCGGTTTTGACGGCAATGAAAATGTCTTTTGCTAGTCGTGTAGCATCCAGCCTTTTAAGTGCCATTGATATGCCGGAGCTTATTGCTCATTCTCAGGATGAATATGAGGCTTTAGCAATTGAATTGGCATTGAATCCCTATAAACTTTTGGAAATTAAATCAAGGCTTGCGAAAAACCGTTTAACGGCTCCTTTGTTTAATACGCCACTCTTTGCTAAAAACCTTGAGACTGCTTATCTCAAAATGTACGATAGATATCAGGCTGGTTTAAAGCCTGAAAATATTTATATATGAGTTTTATTTGCTGACTTGAGCTTGCTCATCAATATTCCACATTGATTGATAGTGTCCTATCTCCCTTGGTGGGAGGGGCTCAAATATGCCTGGTTGGTTTAAGCACCCAGCGCTTCTAGCAACTCTGTTTCCAGCTGAATTTGTAGCTTGGGATTCTTGCCCAAGTTAGCGGCATCTAAGAGCAACACGTCCTCAACTCGCTCTCCCAGCGTATTAATCCGGGCAGTATGAATCGATACTTGATGTTTCGCTAATACTCTAGAGATCGTATAGAGCAGGCCGGTACGGTCACTTGCAGAGAGTGCTAGCGTGTAATAGCGACCACGATCATCTGGAACCATGTGCACGCGTGGCTGAATTGGGAATGTACGTGATTGTCGAGAGAGGCGGCCCATGCTTGGATTGGGTAACGGTTCGCTATTAGTTAGTGCGGCCGCAAGTTCAAACTCTACCAGCTGAATGATGTCGCGATAGCTGCCCCCTTCATCTACCAAATTACTGCCGGAGATTTGGAAGGTATCTAGAGCATATCCATGACGTGTTGTATGAATGCGGGCGTCCCAAATAGAGAAACCATGCTTTTCAAAGTAAGCGCAAATTCTGGCAAACAGATCTTCTTGGTCTTTAACGTAAACGGCAACTTGCAAGCCCTCGCCAATAGGGGACAGTCTTGCTCTCACAATAGGTTGATCGCTATTGACCTTGTTGTACAGATGACGTGTGAGCCACGCAATGTCTGATGAGTCCTGTCTTAGGAAGAAGGCTACATCTAACTGCTTCCATAGATCTTCATATGATTCGTCATTAATGCCATACAGACGCAATTTAGCTTTGGATTCTTCTTGGTGTTGCGCCAATTCGGATAAGGCATCTGGTTTTGCTCCACCCAATACTCTGAGTGTTGAACGATACAGATCTTCTAAGAGCTTGCCTTTCCAGGCGTTCCACACTTTAGGGCTGGTGCCGCGTACGTCAGCAACGGTTAGTAGATAGAGTGCGGTGAGATGACGTTCATCACCTACTTTTTTGGCAAATGCTTTCACAACATCGGGGTCGGTGATATCTTGTTTCTGAGCAGTTTGACTCATATTGAGATGCTCAGCGACTAGCCAAACTAATAGCTCAGTATCTTTCTTGTCCAGACCATGCTCTTTAGCAAACTTACGCATGTCTGCTCTGCCGAGTTGCGAATGATCGCCCCCACGCCCTTTGGCAATGTCATGGAAGAGTGCGGCAATCACAAGTAACCAAGGTTTTTCAAAGTGGGCAATGAGGCTACTACAGTATGGGAACTCATGGGTATGTTCAACCACCATGAAGCGACGTACGTTACGTAACACCATCAAGATATGTTGATCAACGGTGTACACGTGAAATAAGTCATGCTGCATCTGCCCAACAATCTTGCGGAAGGCTGGAAGGTAGCGGCCAAGAACGCTACTGCGATTCATAAGGTGAAACGCGCGGCTTACGCCTTCAGGTTGTTTCAGGATCTCAATAAAGAGTGCCCGATTGATTGGGTTGGTGCGCCACTTGCTGTCCATTTTCTGGCGAGCGTTATAGAGCGCTCTAAAAATCGTTGCAGACAGACTCTTTACATTGGATGTTTGGGCAAATACTAAGAAAGTTCTCAGAATTTGTTCTGGATGTTTTTGGAAGAGTTCCGGATCGGTAATATCCAATACTCCTTGGCGCTCAATAAAGTATTCGTTGCCCTCTCCAGGAATCGGATGCGTAGTTTTAGATTCTTGCGGAAAGAGAAGTGCCTCAATGTTTTGCAGCAGAACATCATTCAACTGAGTAACGGCTTTAGCGGCCCAGTAGTAGCGGCGCATAATGGCTTCACTAGCTCTGCGTGAGGATTCTTCTGTAATCCCCATGGATTCTGCCAATGCTGCCTGCAAGTCAAAGGCCAATACATCTTGCCTACGGCCTGCCAATAAATGCAAATTAGCACGTAAGGTTTCTAGGAAGCGTTGATTACGGTTGAGTTCTGTCAGTTCGCGCTGCGTGACCAGACCGGCTTCATTGAGGTCCTTAAAGGTGTCGCCTAATAAGGCGGCCTTACTCACCCAAGAAATCACCTGTAAATCACGTAATCCACCAGGACTCTCTTTGCAATTGGGCTCTAAAGAGTAGGGGGTATTCTGATACTTGTAGTGACGCTGAATTTGTTCGGCTTGCTTGGCTTGAAAGAAGGCCTTTGGATCCATTGCCGCTTCAAAAGCTTTGGCAAAGTCTTTAAAGAGTTGCTTCTTGCCGCAAAGGAGTCGCGCCTCTAAAAGGGATGTGCGCACAGTAATATCTTGCTCAGATTCTGATATGCATTCAGCAACACTTCTGACTGAAGAGCCAATTTCTAATCCTGTATCCCAACAGCTTGCAACAAATTGCTCAACTTGTTTTGATAGAGCCCTGGCTTTTTCTTCATCGGCCGGTAGCAGAATCAGAATATCAATATCTGAGTAAGGAAATAAAGCGCCTCTACCAAAGCCACCCACCGCAACTAAGGCGGCCTCATTATTTAAGCCGCAATGAATCCATAAGTGGCTAAGGAGCTTGTCACTCAACTTGGAAAGTTGTTTAGTTAATTTTCCTACCGACTGTGTTTTCTTGAACTCGTCGTAAGCAATTTCGCGAGCAGCACGCAGACTAGCTGCATCAGTGATATTGCCGGCTGCCTGAGGCTTGCTCATGAATTTATGCGCTTGCTAGAGTTGGTCTAAAAGACAGGCCTTTAACGCAATCTGGCGGCGGGTTGCTACCTTCCGACCAGGTAAGTACTTCAACGCCAGTCTGTGTCACTAGCAAGGTATGCTCCCACTGGGCTGACAGGCTGCGATCCTTTGTCTTTACGGTCCACTGATCAGGCATGGTGCGAATATCGCGTTTACCAGCATTAATCATTGGCTCGATTGTGAAGGTCATGCCAGCTTCTAGTTTTTCACCTGTGCCTGGACGGCCATAGTGAAGAATTTGTGGGTCTTGATGAAACACTTTTCCAATACCGTGACCACAGTATTCCCGCACTACTGAGTAGCCTGCTTTTTCTGCATGAGTCTGAATGACGTGACCGATGTCGCCAAGTGAAGCGCCTGGCTTTACTTGTGCAATGCCAAGCCACATACACTCAAAAGTAATTTGAGTGAGGCGCTTTGCCATGACTGACACTTCGCCCACCATAAACATACGACTGGTATCGCCGTAGTAGCCATCAGGAGTAATCACGGTAATGTCTAAGTTCACAACATCACCGGTCTTTAGAATCTTGTCACCCGGTATGCCATGGCAGATCACATCATTTACTGAAGTGCAGATCGATGCCGGAAAGGGCGGGTAGCCAGGTGGCTGATAGTTCAATGGGGCTGGAATCGTTTTTTGGACGTCACGCATATATTCATGGCAAATCCGATCGAGTTCGCCTGTAGTCACACCGGCTTTAACGTGGGGCGCCACATGATCAATCACTTCACTAGCTAAGCGGCCAGCCTCGCGCATCCCGAGGATGTCTTTTTCTGCGGTAAATACACTATTCATGCCTTGATTATCAACGACTTGGATTGTTTTGGTTTGGTCAGATTGCCTAAAATTTAGGCAAAAATCCCATTTTTGGGGCTTCTAGGGCCGATTTTGAGAATTGACCCCCTCTATTGCCCGGGGGTGAAGGTGGCTAGGGCATTGATATTTAAGCTATAATTTCGGTCTCAGGTCTATTTTGGACTTGAAATCGCGAGTTGAGCCTTCCAGGGTGGCGTTTTTTAGCGCAGCTAGGACTCAACTTTAGAAACAACCCTTAGGAGAAGTTATGTCAGTAACTATGCGTCAAATGCTGGAAGCCGGTTGCCATTTTGGTCACCAAACTCGCTTCTGGTCCCCAAAGATGGCCCCTTTTATTTTCGGTCATCGCAACAAAATCCACATCATCAACTTGGAAAAAACATTGCCAATGTTTCAGGACGCCCTGAAATTTGCAAAACAAGTTGCTTCTAATCGTGGCACTATTTTATTTGTTGGTACTAAGCGTCAATCACGCGAGATCATTGCTGAAGAAGCTGCTCGTGCTGGTATGCCTTACATCGACAGCCGTTGGTTGGGTGGCACACTCACCAACTTCAAAACTGTTAAAGGTTCCCTCAAGCGTTTGAAAGACATGGCGGTTGCTAAAGAAGCTGGCGACTGGGAAAAGCTGTCTAAGAAAGAAGCTTTGACTAACGACCGTGATCTCGACAAATTGCAAAAAGCACTTGGCGGTATTCAAGATTTGAATGGCGTTCCTGATGCGATTTTCGTAGTGGACGTTGGCTATCACAAGATTGCTATTACTGAAGCTAACAAGCTTGGTATTCCAGTAATCGCTGTTGTGGATACCAACCACTCACCAGAAGGTGTTGATTACATCATCCCTGGTAACGATGACTCCAGCAAAGCTGTTCTCCTTTATGCACGTGGCATTGCTGATGCAATCCTCGAAGGCAAAGCTAACTCTGTTCAAGAAATCTTGACAGCAGTTAAAGAAGGCGAAGAAGAATTTGTTGAAGAAGGGAAAGCTGAATAATGGCCGCTATTACCGCTGCAATGGTTGGCGAGTTACGCGCCAAAACTGATGCTCCGATGATGGAGTGCAAAAAGGCTTTAACTGAGGCTGATGGTGATATGGCTCGTGCAGAAGAGATTCTGCGCGTTAAGCTGGGTAGCAAGGCTGGTAAAGCAGCTTCCCGTGTAACGGCTGAAGGTATTGTTGCTACTTCTATCAATGGCACTACTGGTGCTTTGTTGGAAGTGAACTGCGAAACCGATTTCGTTTCTAAGAATGACGACTTCTTGGCGTTTGTAAATGACTGCGTGAAGTTGGTTGCTGAAAAGAACCCAGCTGACGTTGCTGCATTATTAGCATTGCCATTGAATGGTCAAACTGTTGATGAAGTTCGTAGCGCATTGATCGGTAAGATCGGTGAGAACATCATGCCACGTCGCTTCAAGCGTTTCGCTGGTAGCAACAAGTTGGTTTCTTATCTCCACGGCACTCGTATCGGTGTAATGGTGGAGTTCGAAGGTGACGAAACTGCTGCTAAAGATGTAGCAATGCATATTGCTGCGATGAAGCCAGTGGCTCTGTCGATGGCTGACGTTCCTGCAGAAGCAATTGCTGTAGAGCGTAGTGTTGCCGTTCAAAAAGCTGCTGAATCAGGCAAACCACCAGAAATCGTTGAAAAGATGGTTGAAGGTTCAATTCAGAAGTACCTCAAAGAGGTTTCTTTGTTGAACCAGACTTTCGTGAAGAACGATAAGCAATCTGTAGAGCAAATGCTCAAAGCTGCAAACACAACAATCAAGGGTTTCACCATGTTTGTTGTAGGCGAGGGCATTGAGAAGCGTCAAGACGACTTTGCGGCTGAAGTAGCTGCGCAAGTGGCTGCCGCCTCTAAAGCAACTGCTTAATTAGCTGGTTTGGGGCTTGCCCCGCTGCTTAGTAATACCCAAAAGGGCATAGAAACCTTAGTTTCTGTGCCCTTTTCTTTGATCCCTTATAAGCCCTTTATAATTTGGCGGAGATATTAAAAAGTGCTTAAAGATCAATAAGCTAAGTAAGTTAATTACTTGGCAAATTACGGAAAATAAAAAACATGCCAGCCTACAAACGAGTCCTCCTAAAACTATCTGGTGAAGCCCTTATGGGCGATGATGCTTTCGGCATCAATCCAGTCACTATCGATTCCATGGTTAAAGAAATCGCGGATATTGTGAATATCGGAGTGGAGCTAGCGATTGTGATTGGCGGCGGAAATATTTTCCGTGGTGTTGCAGGTGGCGCAGCTGGTATGGATCGCGCAACTGCCGATTACATGGGTATGTTGGCAACCATGATGAATTCCTTAGCGTTGCAAGATGCATTGCGTCAAAAAGGTGTTGAGGCGCGCGTGCAATCTGCGCTACGTATGGACCAAGTTGTTGAGCCTTATATTCGTCCACGTGCAATTCGTGCGATGGGTGAAGGCAAGGTTGTTATTTTTGCTGCTGGCACTGGCAATCCATTCTTCACTACTGACACTGCAGCTGCTCTGCGTGGGGCTGAGATGGGTGTTGAGATCATGCTCAAGGCGACTAAGGTGGATGGCATCTATAGTGCTGATCCAGTAAAAGACCCGTCAGCAACTTTATATAAAACGATTACGTTTGACGAAGCATTAATCAAGAATCTACAAGTTATGGACGCAACTGCATTTGCATTGTGTCGTGATCGCAAATTACCAATCAAAGTATTTTCAATTCTCAAGCCAGGCGCATTGATGCGTGTAGTGCAAGGTGAACCTGAAGGTACTTTGGTTCACGTTTAATAGGAGGCCTGATGTCTGCAACAGAAATTAAAACCAATACCGATCAAAAGATGCAAAAGTCTCTTGAGGCTTTGAAAACCAATTTGGCAAAGATTCGCTCTGGCCGTGCTAACCCAGGAATTTTGGAGCACATTCAGGTGGACTACTACGGTAATCCGACTCCATTAAGTCAGGTTGCTAGCCTAGGTTTAGCGGATGCCCGCACGATTAATGTTCAGCCATTTGAAAAGACCATGGTTGCCGTGATTGAAAAAGCAATTCGTGATTCTGATTTAGGCTTAAACCCAGCATCTCAGGGCACCGTAATTCGCGTGCCAATGCCAGCTTTGACTGAAGAGCGCCGCCGCGACCTCACTAAGGTTGTGAGGAATGAGGGCGAAGAAACGAAGATTGCCGTGCGTAATTTGCGTCGCGACGCGAATGAGCATTTAAAGCGCCTGACTAAGGATAAAGAAATTTCCGAGGATGAAGAGCGTCGTGCTACGGATGAAATTCAGAAGATGACTGATAAAGCAGTGATCGATGTTGATAAGATCGTTTCCGAAAAAGAAAAAGAGATCATGACGGTTTAAGTACCTGATTGATTTTTAGTTTCTGATGACCCAACACTCCAGTTCAACCCTAGCTATCCCAGAGGTCAGTGCTGTACCACGCCATGTGGCGATCATCATGGATGGCAACGGGCGCTGGGCTAGTAAGCGGATGATGCCTCGCGTTGCAGGGCACTCGGAGGGTTTGAGTGCTGTTCGTAAGATTGTTCAAGAATGCCGCAAACTTGGCGTTGAGTACTTAACAGTATTTGCATTTAGCTCTGAGAACTGGCGTCGCCCACCTGAAGAAGTGGGCTTCTTAATGAAACTATTTCTGAAGTCGCTCAAGGGCGAAGTTACACGTTTAGCAGAAAACGATATAGCTTTGCGTTTAATTGGCGACCTAAGTCGCTTTGATTCAGCCATCCAAGAAATGGTTGAATTTTCCGAGAAAAAGACTGCCGGCTGTAAAAGTTTGACATTTACGATTGCCGCCAACTACGGTGGTCGCTGGGATATTTTGCAAGCGATGCGTCAATGTCTTGCTGCCAATCCCAATTTAAAGCCAGAGCAGGTTACTGAGGAATTACTTCAACCTCATCTCTCTATGGCTTACGCTCCAGAGCCGGATTTATTTATTCGTACTGGCGGTGAGCAGCGCGTAAGCAATTTCTTGTTATGGCAATTGGCTTATACCGAGTTGTATTTCACGGACATCTTGTGGCCTGACTTTGATGAAGCAGAATTACATAAAGCGTTTGACTGGTTTAGCCAGCGCGAGCGCCGCTTCGGTCGTACTAGTGCTCAGCTTGCCTCGCAAGCAATGAGCGACGCAGTTTGATGTAGTTCATTACTAAGTACATACCCATGCTAAAAACCCGAGTTATTACTGCCCTTGTTCTATTGGCGGTATTGCTGCCCATACTGTTTTTACTCCCCCAAATTTATATTGGCGCTTTCTTCTTAGTGGCTTTATTGGCTGCAGCTTGGGAGTGGAGTCGCTTGCTTGCACCTGAGGCGGGACGCGCTGCTTGGATCTATGCATTATTTTGCCTAACTATTATTTTGTTTCTAATAGGCATGCAAAATGCCTCATGGCAATTTGCTTTATTACTTTTAGCAGTGATATTTTGGTTTTTTGTGGCGCCATTCATCTTGGCGAAAGGCATGAATCTCTCGCTTGCAAAGCTGCGACCTTTTTATGTGGTGCTGGGTCTCATTATCTTGCCAGCAACTTGGTTCGCATTGGTATTCTTGCGTGAATTGGGCCTTGTCTTTTTGCTCAGCACTATGGCCCTAGTGTGGGTTGCGGATATTGGCGCTTACTTTGTTGGTAAGGCCTTTGGTAAGCACAAGCTTGCAGTGCAAATTAGTCCTGGAAAATCCATTGAGGGCGCCATTGGCGGCTTGTTGCTTTGTTATGTTTACGCATTTGCATGCGTTTACTTTTTATCCTTTGAATCTACTTTGTTTGGCGCTTGGGCAATCCGTTTTGGTTGGATTCCAATGTTCCTAATGGTGACGGTATTAACAGCCTTCAGTATTTTTGGAGACTTATTTGAGTCTCAACTCAAACGCTTGGCGGGAGTAAAAGACTCTAGCCATTTATTGCCGGGTCACGGTGGCGTGCTGGATCGCGTAGATGCCTTAATTCCAGCAATGCCTATCGCAGCCCTGTTGGCAGGATTGGTGTGATGTCAAAGCAGGTTGCTATCCTAGGCTCTACCGGCTCTATTGGTGTCAATACGCTCGATGTCATTCGTGCGCATCCAGACCGTTTTAAGGTCGTTGCGCTTACTGCGGCTAAACAAGTCGATCTCCTTGCTCAGCAATGCGCTGAATTTAAACCAGCAATTGCTGTTGTGGCAGATGCTGATCGGGCGGATCGCTTAAGCAAGCTTTTGCTTGAGAAGAAAATCAATACTCAAGTTTTATATGGACCAGAAGCATTGGTGAGCGCCGTTACTCAATCCTATTGCGATACCGTGATGGCTGCCATCGTCGGCGCGGCAGGACTGGTGCCTGCATTGGCTGCTGCTAAAGCAGGTAAAAGAGTATTGCTTGCGAATAAAGAAGCCTTGGTAATGTCCGGTGATTTATTCATGCAGGCAATGAAAACAGGTGGTGGCGAGTTATTGCCAATTGATAGCGAACACAATGCCATCTTCCAATGTTTACCAAATTCATTTTCAAGAGACTCGGGATCTAGCCTCGGAGTTGAAGAGCTTTGGCTGACAGCTTCAGGTGGTCCATTCAGAAATACGCCACTTGATCAACTTGCTAGCATTACTCCAGAGCAAGCTTGCGCGCATCCTAATTGGGTGATGGGCAGAAAGATTTCTGTAGATTCTGCGACGATGATGAATAAAGGCCTTGAAGTGATTGAGGCGTTTTGGTTATTTGGTTTGCCCTTAGAAAAAATTAAAGTACTCATTCATCCGCAAAGCGTGGTGCATTCGATGGTTCGTTATCGCGATGGTTCGGTATTGGCGCAATTAGGTCAGCCTGATATGCGCACTCCAATTGCTTATGGGTTGGCATGGCCAGAGCGGATTGATGCGGGCGTGGCCCCATTGAGCTTGACCCAGTTGGCGGCCTTGAGTTTTGCTGAACCAGAGTTAGAACGCTTCCCTTGTCTTTCATTAGCGTTTGCTGCCGCTAAGGTAGGCGGTACTGCGCCAACAGTTCTGAATGCTGCCAATGAGATTGCAGTTGCCGCATTCTTAGATGAAGGTTTGCCGTATTTACAGATTCCAGTAGTGGTGGAAAAAGTATTGAACACTATCCCCCCTGTGAATGCGGACTCAATAGAATTAATTCTTGATATTGATCTGCGTGCTCGTCAAGCGGCGCAACTAGTCGTGAGGAATATTCTTTGCAAGCCTTAATTACTCTTGCTGCATTTTTGTTAACTTTGGGAGTGTTGGTCAGCTTTCATGAGTTCGGACATTTTTTAGCGGCTCGTTGCTGTGGTGTTCGAGTACTTCGCTTTGCAATAGGTTTTGGTAAACCTTTGTTTACTTTTCATGCAAAAAATAAAACAGAGTGGGTGTTGGCTTCCATTCCTTTGGGCGGTTACGTCAAGTTACTTGATGGTCGAGATTCACAACAAACTATTTCACCCGCAGACCAATCCCAGGCTTTTGATCGGAAGCCTCTTTGGCAGCGATCCCTGATCGTCGCAGCAGGCCCATTTGCCAATTTTTTTCTAGCGATTATCTTTTTTGCTCTTATCTATGTATCTGGCGCCCCTCAATTGCCGGCGGTTTTGCAGAGCCCTCCTGAAAATTCTGTGGCTGCTAAATTGGGGGTGGGCGAGGGTGATCGGGTCGTTGGCTGGCAGGACTTGGGTAGTCAGGCTGATAGCGTGCCCCTTTTTGGGGATTTTGACCCTGTTCCGAGCTGGAATGCCTTGCGCTGGAGTTTGATGGATGCGCTTACAGGTGAGAACGGATTTGCTCTCGAGCTGCAAAATCCTACTGGTGGGAGCTCTATCAAGACCTTTTACGCCAAGGATTTACCCAAAATCAGCCCGGACAAAGATCCAATGCTTGCTCTTGGTATTCTGCCGGCATTAACACCTTTGGCACAGTGGCAGGACCTGAAATTGGGGCCGGTAGATGCGATCTCTTTTGCGTCCCAAAGAGTCTGGGTGATTACCAAGGTTTCTGCCCGGCTAATGGCTGGATTGTTTACCGGAAACACCTCTTTAAAACAGTTGGGCGGACCACTCAGTATTGCGGACATGGCGGGTAAGACAGCGCAGGTAGGTTGGCAGCCATTTTTAGCGTTTTTAGCTCTTATGAGTATTAGCATTGGTTTGCTGAATTTGCTCCCTTTTCCGATGCTTGATGGGGGTCAGCTACTGTATGATGCATGGGAGTTAGTTGCTGGTAAGCGTATTTCGACTTCAATGCAAGAGCAGCTTCAAAAAATGGGCTTTATCTTGCTGATTTCTATGTCATTACTAGCCTTGTTTAACGATTTACAACGCTATATTTCGCCTTGAATTCTCTGACACATTCTTTCCGTATTTTTGCTCGCTGCATTGCCCAAATCTTGGTGTTTTCTGCGCTAGGGTTGAGCTTGAATGCTTCTGCAGCCGATTCTTTTGTAGTGAAAGATATCCGCGTTGAAGGTTTGCAGCGCGTAGAGCCGGGTACCGTGTTCAGCTATTTGCCAGTCCAGGTGGGGGATACCTTTACGGAAGAAAAAGGTGCCGAGGCAATTAAAGTTCTCTACAGCACTGGCTTCTTTAGAGATGTGCAGATTCAGGCTCAGGGCAATGTTCTGATTGTGATTGTTGAGGAGCGTCCGACAATTTCTCGAATTGAATTTACGGGAATGAAAGAGTTTGATACCGAGATCGTGCGCAAGTCTTTGAAAACAGTTGGCGTGGCAGAAGCGCGTTTCTACGATAAAGCCCTGATCGATAAAGCCGAGCAAGAATTAAAGCGTCAATATGTTGGTAAGGGCATGTATGCCGCAGAAGTGGTTGCAACAGTAACCCCTGTTGAGCGCAATCAAGTGGCTGTTTACTTCAATATTGATGAAGGTCCTATTGCCAAGATTCAAGAAATTAGCTTTATTGGCAACGAAGTGTTTAGTGAGAGCACGCTCAAAAGTGAGATGCAACTGAAAACGGGTGGTTGGTTGTCTTGGTATAGCAAGGATAATCTTTACTCCAAGCAAAAATTAACCGCTGACTTGGAAACCATTCGTTCGTATTACCTAAATCGTGGTTACCTTGAGTTTGTGATTGAGTCCACTCAGGTATCTATTACTCCAGATAAAAAAGGTATCTTCCTTACCATCAGTATTCGCGAGGGTAAAAAGTTCACTGTCAAAGATGTGCGCTTGGCTGGTGAAACCTTGGGCAAAGAAGCTGAGTTAATGCAGTTAATTGTTTTAAAGCCTGGAGATACTTTCTCATCAGCCAAATTAACAGACAGCACTAAAGCCATTGCGGAGATCTTGGGTTCTTATGGTTATGCCTTTGCAACCATCAATCCGCAGCCAGATATTCGTCGTGAAGTAGCGGAGGTTGACCTTACCTTAGTGGTTGATCCGGGACGCCGAATTTATGTTCGTCAGGTGGCTATTTCTGGCAACGCCAAAACTCGCGATATGGTTATTCGCCGTGAGATGCGTCAGTTTGAGAGCTCATGGTTTGATAGTGACAAGATTGATTTATCCAAAAAGCGCTTGGGGCGTCTGGGCTACTTTACGGAAACCGATATTTCATCAGAGGATGTACCGGGCTCCCCTGATCAGGTTGACGTCAATGTCAAGGTTACCGAGAAACCAACAGGAGCCGTTACTCTTGGTGCGGGCTTCTCTTCAACCGAGAAATTGATCTTATCTGCAGGCATTAATCAAGATAATGCGTTTGGTACTGGTACGGCGATTGGTCTTAATGCATCTCTCGGTAAGATTACTCAAAACTTAACGCTGTCAAATTACGACCCGTACTTTACAGAAGATGGTATTAGTCGCTATACAGATTTGTACTATCGTTCAAGCAAGCCTTTGTACTACGCTGGTGATCCTGATTACCAAATTAAGTCTGTCGGTTCCAATATCAAGTTTGGTGTTCCATACACTGAGGTTGACCGCGTTTTCTTTGGAACGGGTATTGAGGTTTTCAGTATTTATGCCACCACTAATACACCGATCCCATACCAACAATATGTGACTAGTTATGGTGGAACCGTACCTGGTCGTCTACAGACTTATAACGTTCCTATAACAGTAGGTTGGTCACGTGATGGTCGTGACAGCACATTAATTCCGTCTGATGGTTCATTGCAGCAATTGTCTGCTGAAGTAGGTACTCCGGTTGGAGATCTTACTTTTTATCGTTTATATGGCCAGTATCAGAAGTACCACTCGTTCTCAAAGGGCAATATCCTGTCCTTTAATGGTGAAGTTGGTTATGGCGAGGCCTATGGCAATAAGCCATTCCCGATTACTAAAAACTACTTTGTAGGCGGTATTGGTTCTGTTCGTGGTTATGCTCCTGGATCTTTGGGGCCTCAGTACTTTAACTCGCTTGTTGGCGCCTACCAACCAACGGGTGGACAGTCTAAGATTGTTACAAACGTGGAATATACCTTCCCGGTTCCTGGTTCGGGCGTTGATAAAACCCTGCGCCTATTTACCTTCGTGGACGGTGGTAATGCCTTCGGCGAAAACATCAATTTAGTTCTGAAATACTCCTATGGAATGGGTTTATCATGGATATCACCACTAGGACCATTGAAATTCAGCTACGGTATTCCGTATAAATCGTCACCAACGGATAACATCCAGCGTTTACAGTTCCAAGTGGGTACAGCGTTTTAATTGTTTAAGGAAAGTTTTATGAAGCTTTATAAATCTTCAAAATGGATTCAAGTGGGTTTGATTGCTGCTGCAACAGTTTTAGCGGCCCCTCAAGCGTTTGCTCAAGATGCAGGAGCAAGAATTGGTTCTGTCAATGTTGACAAGCTGTTCAATGAGTCCAATCTCGCCAAACAAAGCCAAGCCAGAATTGAAAAAGACTTTTCTAAGCGTCAAAATGATATTAGAGAGTCAGCAGGAAAAATTAAAGCTGCAGCTGAAAAATTAGAGCGTGATGCTCCCGTGATAAACGAGGCGGAGCGTGTGCGTCGTCAACGCGAGTTGGCTGAGCAAGACAGAGAATTACAGCGCAAGCAGCGTGAATTTACCGAAGACCTAAACCAAAGAAATTTTGAAGATCGCGCTAAGATTGCTGAGAAAGCGAATATCGCTTTGAAGCAGGTTGCTGAGCAAAAAAAATTAGACATCATCGTTCAGGACCCTCCTTATGCGAATCCTAAGATTGATGTTACGGATGACATCATCAAGGCTTTAAATAGCCAGAAGTAAGCTTTATGCCAACCGCCATTGAGCTGGCCGAACAATTTCAATCAAGCTTAGTGGGAGAGGCTTCCCATGGATTTACTGGTCTCGCTCCTTTGGAGCGAGCACAGTCAAATCAAATATCCTTCCTTTCTAATCCCCTTTACAGACAGCAGGCTAGTGATAGTGCTGCTGGCGCATTGATTGTTAGCCAATCTGATCTAGAGTTTTTGCAAGCCAATCCCAGTGCAAATTCGGCAAAGCGGGTGTACTTTGTTTCTAAAAATCCTTACGCAACTTTTGCCAGAATGGCTCAGCACTTTGCTAAAGCAAGTAGCCCTGACTATCCATCTGGAATTCATCCAAGTGCAGTAATTGACGCCACTGCAATCGTGCCAGCTTCATGCCACATCGGGCCATTTGTGCAAATTGGTGCTGGCGTCAAATTGGGTGAGCGTGTTTCTATTTTGGGTAACTCAAGTGTTGCTAGAGATAGTGTTATAGCAAGTGACACCTTGATCTATCCGTCTGTTTCGATCTATTACAACACTCAAATTGGTGAGCGCTGCATTATTCATAGTGGTGTAGTGATTGGTGCGGATGGCTTTGGTTTTGCCCCCGACTTTTCTGCCACAGGCGGGGAATGGGTCAAGATTCCACAAACCGGTCGCGTAGTGATTGGTAATGATGTTGAAATTGGTGCCTCGACTACGATTGATCGTGGTGCAATGAGCGATACGGTGATTGGCGCTGGAACCAAGATTGATAATCAGGTGCAAATTGCCCATAACGTGATTGTTGGTAGCTGCTGTGTCATTGCTGGTTGCGCAGCAATCTCTGGAAGTACCAAGATTGGTAACTTCTGCATCATCGGTGGCGCGGCAAACTTTGCAGGCCATCTCACCATTGCCGATAGAACAACAGTTTCTGGTAATACCTCCATTATTCGCTCTATTACAGAGCCAGGCCAGCATTTCACGGGCGTGTATCCATCAATGCTTCACAGTGCCTGGGAGAAGAACGCTGCTATTTTGCGGGGCCTAGATAAAATACGTCAGCGCTTGCGCTTATTGGATAAAAACAAAACCACAGAGTCATAAGATTCTGTAATCTAAAACAAATATTCACTTTTCAGTAGGTTATTTATGAGCACACCAATCGCAATCGATATCAATAAGATTCTGAAATTGCTACCGCATCGCTACCCATTTTTGTTGGTCGATCGTGTCTTAGAAATTACGCCGCGCGAAAGTATTACTGCATTAAAAAATGTCACTATGAATGAGCCATTCTTTCAGGGCCATTTCCCAGATTTTCCGGTAATGCCTGGTGTATTGATTATTGAGGCATTGGCCCAGACTGCTGCGTTGCTCACTTTCTCTGAAGAGCGCGCAGAAGATGCAATTTATTACTTTGCTGGTATTGATGGCGCACGTTTTAAAAAGCCTGTATTACCTGGGGACCAACTCATCATGACTGCCACATTAGAGCGTGGTCGTGCTGGTATTTACAAGTTTGCCGTTAAGGCAACCGTGGATGGCGAGATTGCTGCAGAGGCAAACATCACCTGTGCGGTACGTACGAAAGGCGCGTAATGACTCGGATTCATGCATCTGCCGTAGTTGATAGCAAAGCTGAGCTGGCAAGCGATGTTGAGGTAGGCCCCTATTCCGTCATTGGCCCCAACGTCAAGATTGGTGCTGGCACTAAAGTAGGCTCCCATACGGTGATCGAGGGTTACACGACTATTGGTAAAGAAAATACCTTTGCCCACTTTGCAGCCATTGGTGGCCCCCCACAGGATATGAAGTACCGTGGTGAACCTACTCAATTAATTATTGGCGATCGCAACACTGTTCGTGAGTTCACGACGATTCATACGGGCACTTCACAGGATGAGGGTATTACCCGCATCGGGAACGACAATTGGATCATGGCCTACGTTCATATTGCTCACGACTGTCAGGTTGGCAATCACACAATCTTCTCAAGCAATGCGCAAATTGCTGGGCACGTGCAAGTAGATGACTGGGCCATTATGGGCGGCATGTCAGGCGTGCATCAGTTTGTTCGTATTGGTCAGCATGCGATGCTGGGTGGCGCTTCTGCGCTAGTGCAAGATATCCCGCCATTCGTGATTGCTGCTGGAGACAAGGCTTCTCCTCATGGTATTAACGTTGAGGGCTTAAAGCGTCGTGGTTTCTCAAGCGAGACAATTTCTGCTTTGCGTCAAGCCTATAAGGTGCTCTATAAAGATGGCCTAAGCTTTGAAGAAGCCAAGGTAGAGCTTCAGAAGATGGTAGTTGCATCTGCAGCCGATGCCGCTACTGCTGAAAAGCTAGCTCAGTTCCATGATTTCATTGCCGCCTCTACGCGCGGCATTATTCGGTAACGGAATTACTTTGCCAAAGTTAGCTTGTGTAGCTGGCGAGCCTTCTGGTGATCTGTTGGCGGCACCAGTTCTGAGTGCGTTAAATCAAATACCAGATATGTCTGGTCTAGAGGTATACGGCATTGGTGGCCCCCGCATGCAGGCCGAAGGTATGCGCTCCGATTGGCCTATGGAAACTTTAAGTGTCCGCGGTTATGTAGAGGCAATCAAACAACTTCCGGCTATTCTCAAGTTGCGTAAAGAGCTTATTCAAAATCTCCTCAATGAAGATCGCCCAGACGTCTTCTTGGGAATTGATGCGCCTGACTTTAATTTAGGCGTTGAGTTGGAGTTACGTAAGGCAGGCATACCAACCTTGCATTTTGTATCCCCATCGATCTGGGCTTGGCGAGCAGGGCGCATCAAGAAGATTTCTCAAGCAGTAGAGCGCATGCTCTGTATCTTCCCCTTTGAGACAGAGATCTACGGCAAGGCTGGTGTGGCATCGACTTATGTAGGGCACCCCTTGGCTAGTGAGATTTCACTTGAGCCCAATACCCATCAAGCAAGAGAAAAATTAAGTCAGCAACTCAACATTCCTGCGACATCCTTGGATGGGCTGGTAATAGCTGTCCTGCCCGGAAGCCGTGGTTCCGAGATTGAGCTCATAGCCCCAGTCTTTTTTGAAACGATGCAGCTATTGAGCAATAGGCTAAAAGGTCAAAAGCTTCACTTCTTTATTCCGGTGGCTACTCCAAGGTTGCGCGAGCCTCTTGAGCGGCTTTTGCTCAATGCAAAAAATAGCAATTCAGATATTCAGATTCATTTACTAGATGGTATGGCAGATGAAGTATTGGAGGCATCCGATGTAGTGTTGATCGCCAGCGGCACGGCCACTCTACAGGCAGCTCTATGGAAAAAGCCGATGGTGATTTCTTATAAGGTGCCTTGGCTAACTGCGCAGATTATGAAGCGTCAGGGTTACTTGCCATATGTAGGTTTGCCAAATATTCTCTGCGGTGAGTTTGTTGTTCCCGAGCTTCTACAAAATGATGCGACTCCTGAGAATCTAGCCAATGCCGTGCAAGATTGGATAGAACATCCAGCTAAAGTTGCCAAGCTCAAAGAACGTTTTGCACAAATGCACGAAACCCTGCGTCGTCCTACCGGCTTATTGGTTGCGCAAGCAGTAGCTCAAACGATTGCCAATCAACGCAAGAACAAAACAAGCGTATGAGTCTCATTTGGATCTGTGGTGTAGATGAAGCAGGGCGTGGCCCATTGGTTGGAGCGGTCGTTGCTGGTGCCGTAGTGCTCGATCCCAATAATCCGATTGAGGGTCTCAAGGATTCCAAGAAATTAACTGCTATTCGTCGTGAATATCTCTATGAGCAAATCATGGAAAAAGCCAAGGCCTGGGGAGTAGGTGAAGCCAGTCCAGCTGAGATTGATGACATCAATATTTTGCAAGCCACAATGTTAGCAATGCGCCGTGCAATTGAAGATCTGGCCACTCGCTTAGGCAATTGGCCAGATAAAGCATTGATCGATGGCAATCGTTGCCCAGAGTTGCCAATCTCTGCAGAAGCAATCGTGAAGGGTGACTCTAAAGAGCCTGCAATTTCAGCGGCATCGATCATTGCTAAAGTCACGCGTGATCGCCAGATGCAACTCTTGCATGAGCGTCATCCAGAATATGGTTTTGCACAACATATGGGCTATCCGACTGAAGCCCATTTTGCAGCCTTAAAACAATACGGCGCATGCGATCAACATAGAAGAAGTTTTTCGCCGGTGCGCAAAGTCCTAGAAAACCAAAACCACTAAGCCATGAACTTTGATCTCATCACCTCCAAAGAGAATCCCCTGTTTAAAGAGATTCGTAACCTACAGGCTACGGGATCTAAAGGGCAGAAGGCTAGATTAGCAAGTGGCCAAGCCTTACTAGAAGGTATTCATCTAGTACAAACCTGGGTGGGTGATCCAGCATTAAAGACTCTGCTCACATCAGAAATTGGTTTACAGAATACAGAAATCTCTCAAGCCGTTTATGAGCATCTCGAGATTTGTCCAGACACCAAAGCATTTCAATTGGATAGTGCTCTATGGGATCTTCTCTCTGATTTAGTTAATGCGCCACATATTGCTGGCTTACTGGATTTACCAAAATCTACTATAGCTACACCACAATCCATTGCAACACTAGAAGGTGATGTGGTGATATTGGATCGTGTGCAGGATGCGGGTAATGTGGGTTCTATCTTGCGCACTGCAGCTGCTGCTGGATTTACTCAGGTGATTGCTTTATCGGGATGCGCCCATTTATGGTCAACAAAAGTGTTGCGTGCAGGTATGGGCGCTCACAAGCTTTTAGATTTATACGAAGGTTGGTCCAATCAACAGGTGTTGAGCGCAGTCACCGCGCAGCTATTGGCAACCACAGCAGATGCAGAGCAAGATCTTTACTCTCTAAAAAAAGAGCTACTGCATCCTGTTGCTTGGGTAATGGGTAGTGAAGGGCAGGGCGTATCAGATGATTTGCTTGCTCAAGCTAAAGGGGTTTCTATTCCGATTGATCCAAGAGTGGAATCGTTAAATGTCTCTACTGCGGCAGCAGTATGTCTATTTGAGACTATGCGCGTAAGGCGTGCTTAAGTCTCTGGTTTAAAACTTACCCTAGTATTGTTTTATCCGACTTAATTGCCTGCAGCACCGTGGTAGCAATTTCTTCAATGGACTTGCTGGTGGTGAGTACCCAAGGAATGGATTGTTTTTTCATCATCGCTGTTGCTTCGTTGATTTCATAACGACAGTTTTCAAGCTTGGCATAGTTACTACCAGGTCTGCGCTCATTACGAATCTCTGACAAGCGTTCAGCATCAATCATGAGACCAAAGATCTTCTGGCGATAAGGCACTAAGTCCTTAGGAAGTTGTCCTCGTTCAAAGTCTTCCGGAATGAGTGGGTAGTTCGCTGCCTTGAGTCCATATTGCATCGCTAGATAAAGACTGGTCGGTGTTTTGCCCACTCGGGAGATGCCAATGAGGATTACATCGGCTTCGGCCAAGTTTTGATTCGATTGACCATCGTCGTGGGCTAAAGAATAGTTAATTGCCTCAATACGGTTCTTATAGGCCTCGGTATCGGCATTGTGGTGGAGGCGGTTCATGGCATGGGTCGATTTCATGCTCAAAGCTGCCTCTAAAGGTGCTACGAAAGTCTGGAACATATCCAGGATTAGGCCGTTTGCCTTCCCGACAATGGCGTTAAGCTCAGAATTCACCAAAGTGGTGAAAACGATCGGCTGTACCCCGTATTTATTAGCTGCCTGGTTAATGCTGCTAACGGCGTCATGGGCCTTATCGACGCTATCCACAAAAGGCACCCGAATATGCTTAAAAGTGGCCTCAAATTGGGCCAAAATTGACTGACTGAAGTTCTCGGCGGTAATGCCGGTGCCGTCAGAGACAATAAAAACAATGCGGGTTTCGTTGGACATGGATTTGGCTTAAAAGTCAGGGTCAGCACTACAATAGAATCATATTAAAGCATGCCCCGATTAGGGTGGCCGCTACACCAGTTTCCTTATCCTTAGAGAGTATTTTATGTCCAACCAACAGCAACAAAATAGCAGTATGGCTGATGCCTATGTTTTGCCTTTTGAGCAGCTTCGCATGACTGATGTCGAATCCGTCGGCGGTAAGAACGCTTCATTAGGGGAGATGATTTCTCAGTTAGCTTCTACTGGGGTTCGTGTTC
Source organism: Polynucleobacter sp. VK25 (assembly GCF_018687355.1). Classification (NCBI taxonomy): domain Bacteria; kingdom Pseudomonadati; phylum Pseudomonadota; class Betaproteobacteria; order Burkholderiales; family Burkholderiaceae; genus Polynucleobacter; species Polynucleobacter sp. VK25. The sequence continues at coordinate 503,676 of NZ_CP061288.1, forward strand.
CAACGGGTTTTGCAACCACTGCATTGGCCTTCCGTGATTTTCTGAAACACAACAATCTGACTGAGCGCATTCAACAGCGTTTAGAAGGTTTGAATATCGATGATGTGCGTGCCTTAGCGCAAGCGGGTGCAGAAATTCGCAACTGGATTGAAACGGCACCTTTTCAGCCAAAATTGGATGAAGAGATTCGTAAAGCATTTGCGGTTTTGGATGATTCTGGTAAAGGCTCATTTGCTGTGCGTTCTTCTGCCACCGCTGAAGACTTGCCTGATGCCTCTTTTGCTGGTCAGCAAGAGACTTTCTTGAACGTCGAAGGCATTGATGATGTTCTGAAGAAGATTCGTGAAGTATTTGCCTCGCTGTATAACGACCGCGCCATTTCTTACCGCGTTCACAAGGGCTTTGCCCATGCTGAAGTAGCCTTATCTGCTGGTATTCAGCGGATGGTGCGTTCTGACTTAGGTGCTGCTGGCGTGATGTTTACCTTGGATACCGAGTCTGGTTTTGAGGATGTGGTGTTCATTACCTCAAGCTATGGTTTGGGTGAAACAGTGGTGCAGGGTGCAGTGAATCCAGATGAGTTTTATGTATTCAAAACTACGTTAGCCCAGGATAAGAAGGCAATCATTCGCCGCTCCTTGGGTTCTAAGTTAATTCAGATGCAATTTGCTCCTAAGGGCTCTGCAGAAAAAGTCCAGACAGTAGATGTATCTCCAGAAAAGCGGAATCGTTTCTCTTTGGAAGATGCAGATATCACTGAGTTGGCTAAGTACGCAGTGATTATTGAGAAACACTACGGTCGTCCAATGGACATCGAGTGGGGTAAAGATGGTCAAGATGGTCGCATCTACATTCTCCAGGCGCGTCCTGAGACTGTAAAGAGTCAGGCAGCTGGCCAAGTAGAAATGCGCTACAAGCTCAAAGGCAGCTCTAAGGTATTAGCAAAAGGTCGCGCAATCGGTCAAAAGATCGGTGCAGGCCCTGTGCGCATTATTCGTGACCCAAGCGAGATGGATCGTGTACAGCCAGGCGACGTATTGGTTGCTGACATGACTGATCCAAACTGGGAACCAGTGATGAAGCGTGCTTCCGCGATTGTTACTAATCGTGGCGGCCGCACTTGCCACGCCGCCATTATTGCTCGTGAGCTAGGCGTGCCAGCAGTCGTTGGTTGCGGCGATGCGACTGAGCATTTGCAAGACGGCATGATGGTTACGGTATCTTGTGCCGAAGGTGATGAAGGTCATATCTATGACGGCTTAATCGAAACTGAAGTCACTGAGGTATCTCGCGGTGTATTGCCTGAGATTCCAGTGAAGATCACCATGAATATTGGTAATCCTCAGTTGGCGTTTGATTTCTGCCAAATCCCCAATGCAGGTGTTGGCTTGGCTCGTCTCGAGTTCATTATCAATAACTACATTGGCGTGCATCCACGTGCCGTATTGGAATATCCAAACATTGATCCCGATCTCAAGCGTGCTGTAGAGAGTGTTGCCCGTGGCTACGCTAGTCCACGTCAGTTCTACGAAGACAAGTTGGTTGAAGGTGTGGCAACTATTGCAGCTGCTTTCTATCCAAAGCCAGTGATTGTTCGTTTATCAGACTTCAAATCCAATGAATATAAGAAATTGATTGGTGGATCACGTTACGAGCCGGATGAAGAAAATCCAATGTTAGGTTTCCGTGGCGCATCCCGTTATGTATCTGAAGATTTCGGTGAGGCGTTTGCCCTCGAGTGCGCGGCAATGAAGCGTGTGCGTGAAGACATGGGCTTGGATAACGTTGAGATCATGGTTCCATTCGTGCGCACCATTAATCAGGCTAAGCGCGTCATTGATATGATGGAGAAGTTTGGCCTCAAGCGTGGCGTTAATGGCTTGCGTCTCATTATGATGTGCGAGATTCCTTCTAATGCAATCTTGGCGGATCAGTTCCTTGAGTACTTTGATGGCTTCTCTATCGGCTCAAACGATATGACCCAGTTAACGCTTGGTCTAGATCGCGACTCCGGCATGGAATTGTTGGCAATTGACTTTGATGAACGTGATCCAGCGGTGGAGTTCATGATTGCTCGTTCAATTGATGCTTGCCGTAAGCAAAACAAGTATGTCGGTATTTGCGGACAGGGTCCATCAGACCATCCAGACTTTGCCCGTTGGCTAGTTGAGAAAGGGATTACTTCTATCTCATTGAATCCAGATAGCGTTGTTGCTACTTGGGAGATGCTAGGTAAGAACTTAAAAGCTTAATCAACATCGCAAGCACCAAAGCAAAAGGCCTAGATTCTTCTAGGCCTTTTTGTTTATGGATGCACCCAACGCACGTTTGCTGGAGACTTACTTTTTCTTAGTAACCACCTTCTTCATTGCAACTTTCTTTGCAGGAGCTGCCTTCGGTGCTCTTCCTTTTGATGGGGGATGATTGATCGGAACAATACCCATTTTTTTAGCGGGAGTGGAAATGTCCCGCGATTTATTCGCACCACTCCAACTTGGTTCCGCGATGGAGTTAAATGCCTCACGTAGCTTCTCGCCCCACGCTTGATGAATCATTGCGAAATAAGGGTTTGCATCATCTAGAGTAACTAGCTTAGTGGCTTTCAGAGAATTTTTTTCATAAACCAGCATGTCTAGAGGCAACCCAACAGAAATATTACTTTTCAGAGTGGAGTCCATGGAGATGAGGGCACACTTGGTTGCCAGGTTCAGTGGCGTGTTGAAATTCAGCACGCGGTCCAAGATTGGCTTTCCATACTTGGATTCACCAATCTGGAAGTAACAGGTCTCCGGGGTGGCTTCAATAAAGTTTCCTGCCGAGTAAACATTGAATAAGCGAGGTTTTTCACCTTTCACTTGGCCACCAAAAATCATATTGCAATTAAATTCGAGCCCAGCCTTTTCAAGGGCTACATGATCGCGTTCATAAACTTGTTTGATCGCATCACCCACAACGACCACAGCTTCGTAAGAATTTTTAGCTGTCCAAAGGTTCTTGCCTTTAACGAGCTGTCCTTGAAGCAGAATTTCTTTAACGGACTGAGTAATAGCGAGATTGCCGGCACTCATTAATGTAAAGAAGCGATCCTTGTTTTGAAACAAGGTCATTTTTCTAAAGGTGCCTATTTGGTCTACGCCAGCATTAGTGCGCGTATCTGATAAAAATACAAGACCATCGTTAAGGCAAAGCCCAATGCAATACGTCATACCTAAACCCTCTTCATTATTTCTTGAGATTATCTCTTAAAAGACAGGCAGATCTAAGTAAGCTGTTGGATAGAGATATTGGCGCTGAGCTCTTCACCGCCGCCACCGGTACGAACACCCTTAACAGGGGCGGCAGAGTAGTAGTCGCGTCCAATAGCTAGCCTGATATGGCGTGAATCGATCAAGCAAGCGTGGGTGATATCTACGCTAATCCAGATCCCTTTTTCGATGTCACTACAAAAGTCGATCCAGGCATGGCTAGCTAAATTAGGCGATTCTTCGGCAAAGAAATATCCGCTGACATATCGAGCTGGGATTCCAGAGGCACGGCATAGGCTCAGCATAATGTGGGCATGATCTTGGCAAACACCCGATTTCATAGCAAATGATTGGGCTGCAGTGGTAGCAAAGTTAGTCTGTCCAGGGGTGTACACAATTAAACCCTGAACTGCTTCAGCGAGTTTAAGTACTTGATCAACCGAATTTTTCTTGGGAATACTATAGGAAAAATATTTCAACATTTCCTCGGTTGGCTCTGTCAAATTGGTTTGTTGTAACAGGTAATAAGGTGATACTGCTTTGGCATCGTCGATGAATTCAAATGCATCTTGGGTATGCACTTCGCCTTCAGCCTCAATCATCATTGAGGTGTAGGGACTCTCTTGCACAAATACGCTGCAGGCATTTCCAAAAGTATCGATAGAGTTGGATGCCTTAATTGGAGTGCTAATCTTCCACCTATCTACCTGTTGACCTGCAATAGTTGGTGGAGTCAAACGTAATTCTTGAATGGAGTAGCGCACTGGTGTTTCATAGCGATATTCAGTGCGGTGACGAATCTTTAGGTGCATATATTCTTTTATAAAGTCTTAAGCAACCGCAAGTGGGATGAGGTATGCATTACTAAACTCATCGGCTACGTGATTGATGCGCTCTAAGAAGGCTTCAATAAACTCTTCTAGGCCTTGCTCAAATACCTCATCAATATCGGAGTAGTCTAGGCTTGCTTTAAGTTTGCCGAGTAAGCGCTCAATTTCTTTTGATTGTTGATTCTTTACCTCGGAGATGAGGGGGATTAGTTCGTTGACGCAGCAAACTAAGGAGCGCGGCATTTGTTTATTGAAGATCAAGAGCTGAGCTACCTGCTTAGGGGTTACTTGATCTGAGTAGATTTGGCGATAGATCTCAAATGCTGAGACTGAGCGCAGTAAAGCTGCCCAGTGATAGAAGTCAAAGAAGTTCCCATCTGAGCCTTCGTCAGAACCCTTGGCGGGGTTCAACACTTTGATTGCGGCCTGATCTTCATATTTGTTTTCAAGAATACGTGCAGTGTTATCGGCGCGCTCAAGCAGCGTTCCTACGCTAATAAAATAAAAGGCTTCGTTCTTGAGCATCGTGCCATAGAGAACGCCTCTAAATAGATGGCAGCGGTGCTTTACCCATTCCAGCAGGCGACTCGGATCAGCTTGATGCCTTGCCTCCAGGATGCGCTGCAGTTCCAACCAGGTAGTATTTTGAGTTTCCCAAACCTCGGAGGTTATCTTGCCGCGGATGACGCGAGCATTTTCGCGTGCAGCAAATAAACAGGAGACGATGCTGGAGGGATTGCTGGTTTCATAAATCATGAAATCCAATACATTCTCGCGGTTAACCACATCATATTTACTGAGAAAGGCTTCTTCTAGTTTAGAAATCGTCAGTAATTTTTTCCAACTTTGCTCTAAAAACTCAGCAGGCTGCGGAAGAAGGGAGGTTTGATGATTTACATCGAGCATGCGGGCGGTATTCTCTGCACGCTCGGTATAACGGGCCATCCAGTAAAGACAATCAGCGGTACGACTTAGCATGTGTTTCCTTATTTCCCTTACTTTTCCAGCACCCAGGTGTCTTTAGTTCCGCCGCCTTGGGAGGAATTCACTACTAAAGAGCCTTCTTTGAGTGCAACCCTAGTCAATCCACCGGGAACCATCTTGATGGTTTTTCCTGAGAGGACAAAGGGTCTTAAATCAATATGTCTTGGCGCAACGCCTGACTCTACAAAAGTAGGACAGGTAGATAGCGCTAAAGTAGGTTGAGCAATATATTTATCTGGATTAGCAATGAGATGGGTTCTAAATTCTTCAATCTCTGCTTTGGTGGATGCGGGACCAACCAACATACCGTAGCCGCCAGCACCATGTGTCAGTTTGACTACTAGTTTATCTAGGTTTGCTAGGGTATAGGCTAAGTCATCCGTCTTGCGACATTGGAATGTGGGTACGTTATTGAGGATCGGTTTCTCGCCTAGATAAAACTCAATCATCTCGGGAACATACGGATAAATAGATTTGTCATCAGCAATGCCTGTGCCAATTGCATTGGCTAATGTCACATTACCAGCACGATGGGCTGACAATAAACCAGCAACTCCCAGCGTGGAATCTGAGCGGAACGCTAATGGGTCTAAGAAATCATCATCGACACGACGGTAGATCACGTCTACTCGCTCAGGGCCTTGAGTGGTGCGCATAAAGACTTGTTCGTTCTTAACAAATAAGTCCTTGCCTTCTACAAGCTCAACACCCATCTGCTGTGCAAGATAGCTGTGCTCGAAGTACGCCGAGTTGTACATACCTGGTGTCAATACAACCACATTGGGTTTTTTAACGTCATCCGGCTTAACGGACTTTAGGCATTCCAATAAAAGATCTGGGTAATGCTCTACAGGGGCGATGCGATATTTTTGGAAGAGATCGGGAAAGAGTCGCATCATCATCTTGCGGTCTTCAACCATGTAAGACACACCAGAAGGAACGCGCAAATTATCTTCTAATACGTAGAACTCACCTTCGCCAGCGCGTACGATATCGATACCGGCAATTTGCGCATAGATGTCACGCGGCACGCTGACGTTACGCATCTCAGGACGATACTGTGCGTTGTTGTAAATCTGTTCAGCCGGAACAATGCCTGCTTTAATAATTTCTTCGTCGTGATATACGTCATAGATAAAGCGATTTAGTGCCTTTACGCGCTGACGCAATCCAGCTTCAAGTTGTTCCCATTCTTTGGCAGTAAAAATGCGAGGCACTTGATCGAAAGGGATGGTTCTTTCAGAGCCTAGATCATCACCATAGACGGCAAAGGTAATGCCCACTCGTCTGAAGATCAGATCGGCTTCGGCGCGCTTGAGACCCATGAGGGTGTCACTCTGCTGCTTCAGCCAATTGTGAAAAATTTCGTAGTGGGGGCGCGCTTTGCCTGAGGCGTCGAGCATTTCATCAAAAGGCAATTTCATAGTTACTAAACTAATGCCTTTATAAAAGCTGGAATGAATGATTTGTAGCGGCTTGGTGCTAAATTGCACCATAAAAGTGCATAAATGCTCAGATATTCGCCCTGAGGGCAGTCTACCCTAGTATTTCGCTGATTAGGCGTTTAGATCGCCTCTAGCAATACGTCCTTTTTGGACTTCCCACTCACGTTCTTTGGTTGCGGCGCGTTTGTCATGTTGCTTTTTGCCTCTAGCCAGGCCAATCTCACATTTGACATTGCCTTTGGAGAAATGCAGGTTGAGAGGAACTAGGGTGTAGCCCTTTTGCTCTACCTTGCCAATGAGTTTGCGAATTTCAATGGCGTTCAGAAGGAGCTTTCTGGTGCGCGTGTTATCTGGCAGGATATGGGTAGAGGCTGAGAGTAGCGGGGTGATATGGCAGCCAATCAAAAATAGCTCCGCCTTGCGAATGACGACATACGCTTCTTTAATGTGCACGCGACCTGCGCGGATGGCTTTTACTTCCCAGCCTTCCAGTACAAGCCCTGCCTCAAAACGTTCCTCGACAAAATAATCGAAGAAGGCTTTTTTGTTATCGACGATACTCATATTTATTTAGCTCTCAAGAACGATTATGGCAGACGTCTACAAGACCGTTTTAATTGGCCAATCAGCCGACCGCATGTACGGTTTGGTGACTGATGTTGCCCGCTATCCCGAGTTCCTGCCTTGGTGTGGCGGGGTAGAAATTTTTGAGCAGACCGAGACCGTGCTCGACGCCAAAATCAACATCAATTTCAAGGGCATTACCCAGTATTTCCACACGCGAAATGTCAATCATCGCCCTGAAACCATTGATATGGTGTTTGTAGACGGCCCGTTTAAGCATTTTTCTGGGCAGTGGAACTTTATCCCCTTGCGGGAGGATGCTTGTAAGGTGGAATTTAAGCTTCACTGGGAGTTTAAGAGCGTCATCCTCGACAAGATCATTGGCCCAGTTTTTGGCCACATTGCAGGTACATTCGTCGATTGCTTTGTAAGGCGTGCCGAGGACCTCTATGGCTGAGCGCTCGCTAGACCTGATTCTCTGTGATGCCAGGCAGGGGGAGCCAGAACTAAGGCCATTCAAACTCATTTTGGGCTCTGAAGAGACTGCAACAGTTGGCTTAGCCCTGATGCGGGCTGGTATCGCCTTTGGTCAAGAAGACCCTGTTTTAGCCAGAAAAGGCTGCTTTGGGGTCTTTGGCAAGCGCAAGGATTGGGATAGCCCGATTTATGCTGGAGACCGCTTAGAGCTTTATTCACCGCTATTAATTGACCCTAAGACGGTTAGACGCAAGAAGGCTAATCAGAACCAGGATGCCAAATTCCAGGCTGCCGCAGCTAAAAGAAAGGCTAGGAGGCTATAATCTGTTTTTGCGACTAGGGGTTTTGCATGCGACTCATTCAAAAAGCACTCACTTTTGACGATGTGCTCCTCGTACCGGCATATTCATCGGTACTCCCTCGAGATGCCAGCTTGGCAAGTAAGTTAACTCGAGAAATTTCACTCAATACACCATTGGTGTCCGCTGCGATGGATACCGTTACCGAAGGTCGATTAGCAATTGCTATGGCCAGCGAAGGTGGCATTGGCATCATTCATAAAAACTTAAAACCTGCTGAGCAAGCGCGCGAAGTGGCCAAAGTGAAGCGTTATGAATCCGGTGTACTGCGTGATCCGATCACGATTGGTCCGGACGTGACCTTACGTCAAGTGATTCAGCTTTCTCGTGAACATGGCTTCTCCGGCTTCCCTGTTTTGGTTGGTAAAGAAGTTGTCGGCATTATTACCAATCGTGATTTGCGTTTCGAAGAAGACTTAGATGCGCCAGTAAAAACCAAAATGACTCCACGTGAGCGATTGATTACTGTGAAAGAAGGTTGCTCCTTAGATGAAGCAAAGCGCTTGATGAGTCAGCATCGTTTAGAGCGTGTTCTCGTTGTGAACGACAAGTTTGAATTGCGGGGCTTAATTACAGTTAAGGATATTCTGAAGGCCACTGAGCATCCGAATGCTTGTAAAGATGGCGAAGGCAAGCTACGAGTGGGCGCGGCGGTAGGCGTCGGTCCTGATAACGATGAGCGTATTGAGCTGTTAGTGCGCGCTGGTGTTGATGTCATCGTAGTAGATACCGCACACGGCCATAGCCAAGGTGTATTAGATCGTGTGAAGTGGGTTAAGAAGACCTACCCACACGTGCAAGTGATTGGCGGCAATATTGCTACTGGTGATGCTGCTAAGGCATTAGCTGATCATGGTGCCGATGGCGTGAAAGTAGGTATTGGCCCAGGTTCTATTTGTACTACGCGTATTGTTGCTGGTGTTGGTGTTCCACAAATCACGGCGATTGTGAATGTGGCGACCGCACTTAAAGGAACTGGTATTCCATTGATTGCTGATGGCGGCGTACGTTACTCTGGTGACGTTGCAAAAGCATTGGCTGCAGGTGCAAGCTCTGTGATGATGGGCGGCATGTTTGCTGGAACTGAAGAGGCTCCGGGCGAAGTGTTCCTCTATCAAGGTCGTTCATATAAGAGTTATCGCGGTATGGGTTCTTTGGGCGCAATGGCAGATGGTTCTGCTGATCGTTATTTCCAAAGCGACATCGTTGCGAATGCAGAAAAATTGGTGCCAGAGGGTATTGAAGGTCAAGTGCCGTACAAAGGCAGCGTTTTAGCAATCTTGCATCAGCTCACTGGCGGTATTCGTTCCTCAATGGGTTACCTAGGTTGCAAAACTATTGATGAGCTCCATGAAAAAGCTAACTTTGTTGAGATCACTTCAGCTGGTGTGCGTGAATCCCACGTTCATGATGTGAAGATCACCAAAGAAGCACCTAATTACCATATTGATTAACAACTATAAAAAGCTGAAATAAAGGCTGATCTTTTCGTGCACGACAAAATACTGATTCTCGACTTTGGTTCACAAGTAACTCAACTGATTGCTCGGCGCGTGCGCGATGGGCGCGTGTATTCAGAAATTCATCCGTACGACTGCGATCCAGAATTTATTCGTAAGTTCATTCAAGAACAGGGTGGCAAGGGCATCATCCTTTCTGGCGGTCCTAGCTCTGTAACTGAAGAGGGTAGTCCACGTGCGCCACAGATCGTTTTCGAGCTTGGCGTCCCTGTTTTAGGAATTTGCTACGGCATGCAAACCATGGCTACCCAATTGGGTGGCGCAGTTGCTTCTGCAGAGTCATTGGGTAAGGCTCGTGAATTTGGTTATTCAGAAGTGCGTGCACATGGCCACACTAATTTGCTCAAAGGCATTCAGGACTTTTCAACTAGTGAAGGTCATGGCATTTTGAAGGTGTGGATGAGTCATGGTGACTCAGTCACTGCATTGCCACCATCATTTAAGTTAATGGCTTCAACCGAGTCCTGCCCAATTGCTGGTATGGCCGATGAAGCGCGTCGCTTCTATGCCTTCCAATTTCATCCTGAGGTAACTCATACTATTCAAGGCACTGCCATCATTGAGCGCTTTGTGCACGAGATTTGCCAATGTAAACCTGACTGGGTCATGGGCGATTACATTGCTGAAGCTGTTGAGAGCATTCGTAAACAAGTTGGCGACGAGGAAGTCATTCTTGGCTTATCTGGTGGAGTTGACTCTAGCGTTGCCGCAGCCTTAATTCATCGTGCAATTGGCGATCAACTCACTTGCGTGTTTGTTGATCATGGCCTGCTTCGTCTGAATGAAGGCGACATGGTCATGGAGATGTTCGCACGTAACCTGGGTGTAAAGGTAATTCGGGTTGATGCTAAAGAGAAATTCATGGGTGAGTTGGCTGGTGTTGCCGACCCGGAAGCCAAGCGCAAGATCATCGGTAAAGAATTTGTAGAAATATTCCAGGCTGAATCCGGAAAGATTCAGAATGCCAAATGGCTTGCTCAAGGAACAATTTACCCAGACGTGATTGAGTCTGCAGGTAAGGGTAAGAAGGGCGCGCATACAATTAAGAGTCACCATAACGTTGGTGGCCTGCCTGAAGATATGCATCTCAAATTATTGGAGCCATTACGTGAGCTCTTTAAGGATGAGGTGCGTGAGCTTGGTGTTGCGCTAGGTTTGCCGCGCGAGATGGTATATCGCCATCCATTCCCAGGCCCCGGGCTTGGTGTTCGCATCTTAGGTGAAGTTAAAGCAGAATTTGCCAGCTTGTTACAACGTGCCGACGCAATTTTTATCGAAGAGTTGCGCAATACGATTGATGAGGCAAGTCAGAAGTCTTGGTATGACCTTACTAGTCAAGCCTTTGCTGTATTCCTCCCAGTGAAATCTGTTGGCGTGATGGGCGATGGCAGAACATACGAATACGTTGTTGCTCTTAGAGCGGTACAAACTCAAGACTTTATGACTGCGCATTGGGCTCATCTGCCACATGACCTGCTTGGTAAAGTATCTAACCGCATCATCAATGAGGTACGTGGTATCAATCGAGTTGTATACGACATCAGCGGAAAACCGCCAGCAACAATCGAGTGGGAATAAGGGGCGGGCTACACCAGCCTACTATTTCCTATGCTTGAGTTACGAGAAGCTTCACTCGCAATCCTAGCAAGTACGGATGCACAAACCAAAGTAAGTCAGTTGCTAAAGCTGTTTACTGAATATCAAGAGCAACGAGTAACCCTGGATGTTTCTCTTAAACTTGATTCTCAAAATCTCGCTCTTCCTGGTCGCCCAGTAAAGCCGGAGCTCGTCCTTCCAAAGCTCGTTCCCAAAAGAAGAATGGATACGCTTGAGGGTAGAGCGGGCTTATTGCACTCTCTGGCGCATATTGAATTTAATGCCATGAATCTTGCATTAGATGCAATCTGGCGCTTTCCGGAAATGCCCAAGGAATACTATGAGGATTGGCTTAAGGTTGCTAAAGAAGAGGCTTACCACTTCAGTTTAGTAAACGAGCATTTGCATTCGCTTGGGTTTACCTACGGAGATTTTCCTGCTCACAATAGTTTGTGGGAGATGGTTGAAAGAACTACCGATTCAGTCATTGCTCGCATGGCACTAGTTCCAAGAACAATGGAAGCGAGAGGGTTGGATGCAGTACCTTCAATTCGGGATCGTTTTAAGCAAATAAAAGAAGTTCGTGCGGTTGAGATTCTGGAGATCATTCTGAATGATGAGATCGGCCACGTTTTGATTGGTAACCGCTGGTTTAATTTCTTATGCAGTAAAGACAAGCTTTCCCCGATTTCTGCTTATCGAGAGTTGGCTGCTCAATATCGGGCACCCGTTCTCAAGGGGCCATTCAATATAGAGGCTCGCAAGCAAGCAGGCTTTACAAGTGAAGAGTTAAATCTTCTTGGGGCATAGTCAATGAGTATCAAGGTATTAAGCCTCATCCCACCAATGACCCAGCTGAATACGCCGTATCCTTCTACAGCTTATCTCACTGGATTTTTAAGGTCGCGCGGCATTGATGCGGCTCAAGAAGATCTTGCTCTAGCTCTCGTACTGAGCTTTTTTACCCCCGACGGGATGGCTGAGATTCGCGCAGAAGCGCTGAATACCCCTGAAGAGAATCGCACCGCAAGTGTCAATTTTTTCTTAGATTATTTTGATGCTTATCAATCCACAATCGCACCTGTCATCACTTTTTTGCAAGGTCGTGATAGCACTCTAAGTCATCGCATTAATACTCGAGAGTTTTTGCCTGAGGGGCCGCGCTTCGCTTCGCTTGATGCATTTGATGAAGAAGAGTCTACTGATCCTTTGGCTTGGGCCTTCGGCGCTTTGGGATCGCAAGACAGAGCGCGCCATTTAGCCACTCTTTATCTCAATGATTTATCCGATGTATTACGTGATGCGGTTGATGATCGTTTTGAATTCGTGCGCTATGCCGAATCCTTGGCAAGCAGTCAGCCCACTTTTACGCCGCTAGCAGATGCACTGAGTGCAAAACCGACGCTGATGGATCTACATTTACAAGGGTTAGCCAGCAAAGCGATTGAGCGCCATCGGCCGAACCTAGTACTTTTATCAGTCCCATTTCCCGGTGCAATGTATGCGGCTTTACGCATCGCTCAGGTAATTAAAGATACTCATCCAGATATTAAGATCGCTTTAGGTGGAGGCTATGTCAATACCGAGCTACGGGAGTTATCTGATGCCCGCATATTTGATTATGTTGACTTCATCACGCTAGACTCAGGAGAGAGGCCTTTGCTCGCCTTGCTTGAGCATCTCAATGGCAAGCGTTCAGCCGAGAGATTGATTCGCACGTTTATTCGTAACTCGGGTAAGCAAGTGCAATACCTAAATTGGCAAGAACCGGATGTCCCTTTTGAAGAGGTGGGGACGGCAACTTGGGATGGCCTGCCGTTAGATTCTTATCTATCGCTTCTCGATATGTTGAACCCAATGCATCGATTATGGAGCGATGGTCGTTGGAATAAGTTGACTGTTGCGCACGGCTGCTATTGGAAGAAATGTAGCTTCTGTGATGTATCGCTTGACTACATTTCCCGCTATGAAACAGCTTCTGCAAGTTTGTTAGTGGATCGCATTGAGCAGATTGTTGCTGAGACCGGACAGACAGGTTTTCATTTTGTGGATGAGGCTGCACCTCCAAAAATATTAAAAGCTTTGGCCGAGGAGCTCATTCATCGCAAGGTTCTGATCTCATGGTGGGGCAATATTCGTTTTGAGAAAACCTTTACCCCTGACTTGGCTGAGCTCCTGGCAAAAAGTGGCTGCATTGCTATGTCTGGTGGTCTTGAAGTAGCCTCTGATCGCTTGCTTAATCTCATGAAGAAGGGCGTGTCTGTTGAGCAAGTAGCCCAGGTCACCAAAGGATTCTCAGATGCTGGTATCTTGGTACACGCTTATTTAATGTATGGTTTTCCAACGCAAACAGTACAAGAAACAGTCGATGCCTTGGAGTATGTAAGACAACTTTTTGAGTATGGCTGCATACAAAGTGGCTTCTTTCACCGCTTTACTTGTACCGTGCACTCCCCCGTAGGCATGAATCCTCAAGAATATGGAATTGAGCTCATTCCATTGCCTGAAATCACTTTTGCTAAAAATGATGTGCTCTTTATTGATCCTACCGGCGTTGATCATGAGGCGCTAGGGCAGGGCCTAAAGAAGGCTATTTATAACTATATGCATGGCGTTGGTTTTGATATCAAGGCTAAAACTTGGTTTGAGGGGCTAGGGGTAAATGTTCCTAATACGACCATTCCCAAAAATTTCATCGAGAATGCCTTGTATCGATAGTGCATTTATGCAAATTGGGTTTACTATAGTTTTAATGCTTTAAATACTCCAGGGGATTAAATGAATCTATCGCGCCGCACTTTCATTGCTTCTGCCGCCTTGGCTCCAGTAGCCTGTGGAGTGCCATTGTCGTATCAGCGAGGAACTCCTGTTGCTCAACCCAAGCCAATTCCAACTGTAAGAGCGCCTCAAGTGGGGCAAGAGTGGACATACGTTAAGCGTGATGTTTTCGATGGAAAAATTCGTGGCCTTATTACCGAACGCGTTTCTAGTGTTGGTCAAACTATTGTGATTGATCGTTGGGATGAGAATGGTGGCGGACTCCCTAGTGAAATTCAGGGTCCTTGGGGTATGGTCCAGACAAGCACATCTTGGCCGCGCTTATTAAGTTTCAATCCTCCGCTACCTTTGTGGCCTCTAGAGTTAACTTCGAAGTGGAGCAAGCAGTTTGATGTCAAATATAGTTTAGGCGGATACTCCGAAAATTCTTATGGTTGGCAGGAATATATGAGTGCGCACGGATGGGAGCAGATTACCGTACCTGCTGGCACTTTTTTAACCTTACGTTATGACAATCTCATTAATTACGAGAGTAATGATGACAACAAGACTGATTGCATACGTAAGGAGAGTATTTGGTTTGCGCCCAGCATAGGTCGCTGGGTAGCGCGTGAGTCTTCTGGCTCATATATTATTGTTGGTCAAGGGGGCATGCCCATCTTGGAGGATAAATTTCAATGGCAACTCACTGCTTACAAATAAATAGCTTGCGCCGTCTTACTGTCTTGTTATTGCCCGCCATCCTGGCGGCTTGTATTTCATCTCAGCCATTTCCTAAAGGGCAGATTGTGCCTCAGCCTGCACCCACTCCTGCGGTTAGAGCGCCTCAAGTTGGTCAAGAATGGGTTTATCAAATTAGAAATGTCTTTAATCAAGAGATTATTGATACTGTCACTGAGAAAGTAGTTTCGGTTGGCAGCGAGGTACGCATTGCCCGATCTGGAGTTAAATCAGGACCGCTTCCCGATGAAATTCAATCACCCTGGGGATTTGTGGTTCAAGATCCTCATTGGAAGCCAACCCAGAAATTCCTCAAACCCATTCCTATGTGGCCCTTGCAATTACAGGTCGGCTGGAATGGATTCTTTACATCTCAGTATCAAGATCCAGCGCATCCTGATGGAAATTATTACTGGGGTCTTGGTATGACGGCTTCGCAGTGGGAGCGCATAAAAACTCCTGCTGGAGAGTTTTTAGTGTTGCAAGTTCATAACACGGCACCTAATTTTGTTAGTAATGACCTCTTTAGAGTTGGCAATGAGCGCCAAGAAGACTTATGGTTTGCGCCTGAAGTGGGGCGGTGGGTCATTCGCAGGAGTTCGGGTCGCTACGTCACCCCAGGTGTCTACTGGGCTAATGCTTTTTGGGAGGATTACCTGGAGTGGGAGTTAATCTCCTGGAAATAAGCAAAGCGCTTAAAATAGACGCATTGCTATGTATACCGTAAAAGAACTATTCCCCACGCTTCAAGGCGAAGGTACCCACACTGGTAGGGCGGCAGTATTTTGCCGCTTTGCCGGATGTAATCTTTGGAGTGGGCGTGAAGAAGATCGTGCCACTGCCGTTTGTCAATTTTGCGATACTGATTTTGTCGGTAGCGATGGTTTTGGGGGCGGCAAGTTTGAAACCGCCTCCGCTCTTGCAGACGCAATCGAAGCTTCATGGCGCAGTACCTCAGCTGGTCCGCAGCAGCGTTATGTGGTTTTCACTGGTGGAGAGCCTCTCCTGCAATTGGATGAAGAATTAATTACAGCGCTTCACCAAAAAGGTTTTGAGGTTGCAATCGAAACAAACGGCACTATTAAGGTTCCTAAAGGAGTTGATTGGGTTTGCGTCAGCCCTAAGGCCGGATCTGATTTGATTGTTCTTCAATCAGATGAGTTAAAGCTGGTGATTCCACAAGCGAGTCATCAGCAATTAGAAAAGTTGATGGCCCGCTTTGAGGGAATGGATTACCGCAATCGTTTCTTGCAGCCCATGGATGGACAAAACCTCAAAAGCAATACCGAACTAGCGGTAAGCTTGTGTCAAAAGCGTCCTTTATGGCGCTTAAGTCTGCAATCTCATAAACTCATCGGAATTCGGTAAATTAGATCAGCGTGAGCTAAGCGCCAATATATTAAATAAGTACTCAATGACAAATAAACAACCAGCCATCTCCATTACTCGTCGTCTAGAGTTTGACTCAGGGCACCGCATTCCAAATCATGATGGACAATGTCGTCATCTGCACGGACATCGTTATGCCATTGAGGTGACTCTGACTGGTGAGGTGGCAGATCATCCTGGTAAAGCGGACGATGGCATGGTGCTCGACTTTGGCGATATCAAGCGCTTAACCAATCAATATGTTGTTGATCTTTGGGACCATGCATTTTTGGTGGCTAAAGAAGATGAAGGCTTAGTGGCTTTCTTGGCGAGCTTGCCTAACCATAAGACAGTCATCATGGAGCATGTACCTACCGTAGAAAATTTGGCGAATGCTGCCTTTGCCATTTTGCAGCCAGTGTTTAGTAAAGCATTTAGCGGTCGCTTGGAACTTTCTTCTATTCGTCTTTATGAGACGCCCAATTGCTGGGCTGATGTTCATCCTGCCTAAATGACGCAAACAGAGCTTGACCAGCAATTTATGCGCCTGGCAATTGAGCAGGCTCAGTTGGCTGCCCAATCAGGCGAGGTTCCTGTAGGCGCTGTTTTAGTCAAAGATGGTCGGGTTATCTCCAAGGCATTTAATAAGCCAATTGCCAATCACGATCCCAGCGCTCATGCTGAAATGTTGGCCTTACGAGAAGCTGCTTTGGCGGCAGAGAACTATCGCATTCCTGGTAGTACCTTATATGTGACTCTTGAGCCCTGTGCCATGTGCTCTGGTGCTATGCTCCATGCTAGGATTGACCGAGTGGTTTATGGCGCGCCAGATCCAAAGACGGGTGCTGCTGGTAGCGTGCTGGATTTATTTTCTTCAAAGCAGATAAATCATCAGACTAGCGTTGATGGTGGCATCATGGGCGAAGAGTGCGGCCAATTGCTACGGGATTTTTTTAAGGGGCGACGTTGAAATCCATTCACCTCATTGCTCCATCGGGAGCAAGCTTAGATGATAAAAGCCCTCTAGCTGGGATTAACTGGTTGGAGCGACAGGCGATTGCTGTCCAGAATACGGACTGCGTTCAGCGAGTGTATGAGCGCTTTGCAGGTAGTGATGAAAAGCGTCTTGCAGAATTAAACAGCATCTCCGAGTTGGATCCAAAGACCTTGGTCATGTCTATGCGTGGGGGCTACGGTCTCCATCGCTTGCTTCCTGGAATTGAGTGGGATGCAATTGCAAAGGCCGCTAACAACGGTTTGCAAATATGTGGACATAGTGATTTCACCGTCTTTCAGTTGGGTTTGTTAGCAAAGACTGGCGCCCTTACTTTAGCTGGCCCAATGTTGAATTATGACTTTGGCCGTCTGGCTGATAATGGCGCACCAGTGGTCCCAGATGAATTCATGTGGAAGCATTTCCAGGCTGCAGTTCTTGATCGAAAGCTCGATTGTCAGGTCTTAGCTCCCCAATCTTTCTTAGGTAAAGAAAGTTCACGATCTCTCAAGGGTTTGTTGTGGGGTGGCAATTTAACAGTATTGGCTGGTTTGGTTGGTACGCCATATCTTCCTTCTGCCAAGCAAACGCATGGCGGTATCTTGTTCTTGGAGGATGTCAATGAGCATCCTTATCGCATTGAAAGAATGATGATGCAGCTTTTGGATGCAGGCATTCTTTCTAATCAGAGCGCAATATTGTTAGGTGGTTTTTCTGCTTATCGCCTTTACGATAATGACAAAGGCTATTCACTGGAGCGTGCTATCGAAGTCATTCGTAAACGAGTACCGCAAGAAATCGCAATTCTGACTGGTTTACCATTCGGTCACCAAGCAAATAAATTGACTCTACCTGTTGGTGCACAGGCTTATTTAAATTTCAATTCAAACGGATTTGAAATTAAAGCGCAGTGGTAATTAGTAACCGCAATCGTTTAAGCCATTCTTTTTTGAAGGGCGCGCTCATATCAATTGCGCTCACATTCGCAGGGGCATCAATGGCAACTGAAGAGCCGAAATATTCCGTACTTGAAAAAGAACCTCCTTTTGAAGTCCGATCCTATGCGCCAATGATTGTTGCTGAAGCGCAGGTTGATGGCGATTTAGATGAAGCATCAAGCCAGGGTTTTCGTTTGATTGCGGCCTATATTTTTGGTCAGAATCAAGTGAGCGAAAAAATTGCCATGACAGCCCCTGTAATGGTTGAAGATCAAAAGCAAAAGAGCGCAAAGATCGCGATGACTGCTCCAGTTGGGATTGAATCCAACGCTGGTAAGTGGACTGTATCGTTTGTAATGCCTGCGGAGTACACCATGGAAACCATTCCCAAGCCGATCAATCCGCAAGTTCAGTTACGTCAAATTCCCGGAGTAAAAAAAGCGGTAATCAGCTTTACCGGTTTTTATAATCAGCAAAAAGTTGCTGAGAAAACCTTGGAACTAGAGCAGTGGATGAAGGCCCGAAATCTGCAAGCTACTGGAGCCCCCAATTTTTCACGGTACAACCCGCCCTGGACCTTACCCTTCATGCGGCGTAATGAGGTCATGATTAACCTGCGCGACTAGTTTTTGGCTTCAAAGCTCTTCAGTAAAAATTGGCCGCCACCATTGATGCCCAGGACCTTTGTCAATATCGGCAGAGCCTGCGCGAGATGTTTTTCTAGAGTCCATGGCGGATTAATGATGAACATACCGCTTGCTTGCAGGCGCCGTTCCCCTGGCGCATTTTCAACACGTAATTCTGTATGTAGCCAAGAGCGCTTATGGACCGCTGCAATCTTTTTCAGGCGATCTGGTAATGCTGCTGATTCTCTTCTAGGGAGTACGGGGTACCAAATTGCATAGCAGCCCGTGGCAAAACGTTGCAGAGCTTCTTCTATGGCAACTTCAAGATAGCGATAGTCTTGCTTATCTTCATAAGACGGATCAATCAGCACTATGCCGCGTCGACTTGGGGGCGGTACTAAACCCTTAAGTCGTGCAAAACTATCTTCAGCATAAATATCAATCTGTTTAGACTGCTTTAGTTGGCCAATATTGTGGCGCAGAATATCAATCTCTTTAGGATGAAGCTCAAATAACTTAAGGCGGTCTTGTGAGCGCAACAGACGTGCCAGAATAAATGGTGAGCCAGGGTAGGTGGTGAGCTGACCTTCGACATTCTCAGCCTCAATGTATTTCAGATACTCTTGAATGCTCTCTGGAATTGAGGTGTTTGCATGCTTGTAGGCATCCACATATTGCATCAAGCGAAAAATGCCACCATCAGCTTCCTTGCTCACGGTGGAGAATCCATCTTGCAGACTATAGATGCCAGCCCCCGCATGAGTATCTACCATTGTGAGTGCACCAGGCTTCTCTTGTAGGTAGTTAACCAAGTGAATTAGGGTGAGATGCTTCAGGATGTCTGCATGACTTCCAGCATGAAATGCGTGTCGATAACTAAACATCTTCGGTTATTTTGCCTTGCCAGGTATCTGGGTAAATTGCGCCTTGATATAAAAGACGAGGGTAGCAGCCACAATAGCAATAGATAAATACTGCAAAGGAAGATTGAGCTCTAAATCCATGATTTGGGTGAGGTGGATATACATTGCTATAACGCCTCCCAGCGCAATCAGATGTGCCCATATTTTTCGAGGGCCCAATTGGTTCTCTGGAAAATAATTGGCTAGTAGAGCTCCGAACATGCCGCACCAAATACCAAAACCTGCGCCTCCCAAAACATCGGTGAGCCAGTGAGCCCCTACAGCACTCCGTGATAGACCAACTAGTGCCGCGAGTAAAAACAAGAGTAATAGTGGAGTACGTTTATTTTTATCTGCAGAAAAATAAAAGGCGCTTGCAATAGCAAATGCAGTCAGCGTATGACCGGAAGGAAAAGCTCTGTGGAGAAGTGCTTCACCGATGCGATAAAAACTTCCCTCAGTCAGTAATCCCGCGGGTCTTGGTAGATCAAACAGGCCCTTTAAAATTGAGCTAGCTAATGCGGCTATTGCGCCAGAAAAAATACCGGCAGTGAGTAATCTTGGCGCTAGCAGCAATAAGGGAAAGGTGAGTGCAAAAATGCCCCAGCCATTACCTAAAAAAGTAAGCCATGCCCAAAGTGTATCTGGGAGTAATTGCGTAAATCGATTAATGAATAAAAAGCTACTACTTTGCAACTCACCAAAATAAATTACGCCAGCCAGTGCAAGTGGAGCCAATGGAATGAACCAAGCAAAATGCGGAATTGCCTTATTGCTCATTCAGATTAGTGGGCTTTCGCCTTATCGGCATCTTGTAATTGCTTCATCACTTTATCCAACACTTGCGGCACGGTGATGGCTTGCATGCAGACATTGTCATGACAAGGAGTTTTTCGGTGATTAGCGGCGCTGACGCAGGGAGAGCAAGCCAGGTTTGCAGTAATTGCGATTGAGTTTCCAACTGAGCCATACAAGGCTGGAGTTTCCGGCCCAAAGAGAACTACTGTTCTCAATGGCGTTACAGCAGAAAAATGACCCGGTCCAGAATCGTTGGTCACCATGACATCTGACAAGGTATAGAGGGGTGGCAATTCAGCAAAACTAACCTGTCCGGCAAAGTTCAATGCATTTTTAACATTAGCCACGGCGCGAACCTTCTCTACATAATCAAACTCAGCTGGCGAGCCAGTAATCAGTATGAGGTCATTTGGGTATTGTTGGTGTGTTGCTTGAATTAATTCAGAGAAACGCTGCTGCGCCCAACGACGCTGCGGCAGTAGGTCGCTTGCATTCGGATTAATCAGGATGAGACGCTCTTTACCAGGGGTGTAATTGATATTGGCCTCATTTGCCAACTTTTCAATACGTGTACGCACTTTTTCTAAAGCGCTTGGATCGATGATTGCTTGCTCTAAGCGCACTTCAGAATCAGGGATCTCAATCTTGCTAAATGGAACTTCTATTTTTTGGGCAAAAGCTGCATGAATTAAAGATAGAAAATTCTTCGTAATGTGAATATGCGGGTTGTAATGCACTTTGCGGGTCAGCATAAATCCACGCCACAATCCTTCACCATGGAAGATGTGGTAACCCACGCGGCGACGTGCACCACACATGCCGGTTAGTAGGGCGGTAAAACGAGAGAATAGTTCTAAGTCGATGACGGTATCAATGCGGTGCTTACGAGCAAGAATCAGAAAGCGCAATGTGTCCTTGATTAAGCCACCCAAGCTTGATGAGTCGATCGTAAAGATATTCTCTGGCTTAACAGTATTGAGTAATGTCAGGCTGGCGCGATTGCTTTTGAAGATTAAGAAATATAACTCAGCACCACGTGCTTTTGCATTGCGCATCGCCGGATCTACCAAAATGGCGCTGCCCATTTCAGAGAGTTCAATGAAGAGTAATTTCTTAGGGGTTTCTGGACCGCGACTGAAGATATTTTTTATGGCATCAGTGAGGGCAATCAATGGGCTCACCATTGCGCAAAGCGGTACTCCGACCCAATGATCAATGGCGCGCATCGTGTTGACACTAATAGTCATAGTTTTGCTCTAAAAAATTATTTTCGTTTTAATAAAAAATAGGCGCCGGGCAAAACTGATAAGACAGTAATTGCTCCGTAGCTAATGGAGGCCAAAACAGTCAATGAGGGATTAACGCCCCACAAGGCCAAGACGGATGATAGCGTTGCCTCACGTAAACCCCATCCAGAAATACTAATAGGAAGCATCAGCAACAAACTGAGGGCGGGCAAGCCAATCATGAGGCCTTCAATAGGTGCGTCTACTCCATAAGCCTTGAGGCAAAACAGCAAGGTCAAAATGGTAAGGAAGTGAATGCCAATCGCTAAAAAAGCTTGCGCAATATTATTTGGCCAAGCAAACGCAAGCTGGATGCCAGGCATTGCGTTGTTCATATTGAAGCGATCCAAGAATTTTTGCAGAAGTTGCTTGCTAGGACCCCAGGCCAAGATCAGAGCAATAGCAATACCTGCTAATAGCATCACTGCCATCACTGCATAACCCAGGTCCTGACCCCAGGCCGCTAATGTTGCTCCGCCTAATATCAAACCAATACCGCCAAGTAAATTATTGCCAGCCAATCCCAATAAGCGATCGACTAATACCATTGCAAAACTTAGGCGCAACTTCGGGGTAGCGTGTTCCAGATCTACCGAGTGATGAAGTTCGGCGTCTAATTCTTTGGTTTCGGTGAGATTGCCGGCACTAGTTAAATGTGTCGCTGTAATTGCGCGATAGCTATCGCCGCCCAAAGTGCTCGGCAAGCCTTGGTTAATCAAACCGCCCGCAAAGTAGAGGCCGATGTAGGAGCGAATGCGGCGTGGAAATCCCACGGCTTGCATAAATAATCCCCAGCGGTATCCGCCGCAAACAAAGGCACACATCATGCTGGCTAGTGCAGCCAAAAACCATAGAGGTTGCATCTGAATGTGAGTATCAAATAGAGAGTGCCAATTAATTCCGCTGGTTGCTTTCCAGAGGAGAGCAATGGAGAGCAGGACACGTATTGTGGGCCAAGCACGCTTGAGAATGGATTTCCACCCCGATTGGGTGCTGGGATGGGGGGTCAGCTTGGCTGGTGAACTCATAACGTAAGGATAATGCCTAAGACGCCTAAGGTCTTGAATTTGGGGGTATTACTCCTTGCGGCTAGGTGTCTGCCAATTCCTGCAAAGACTGAAGTCAAATTTTGACAAAACTCGGCCAAATCGCTCAATTTCCAGGCTGTCCAAGGGCTCACATACCTCAAAAGCAGATTTATCGCCTACTGGTATAGGGTGAGGCATGCCTGACCAGTTAATCAGCAGTACATTTGCCCCCGTTGGTAAATTCCCAAACCATAGATCAAACTGATCCTGTCTCTGATCTAAAACAAATACCGGGGTGGGAGATGCGTACCACGCAGCACGGCTACCTAAAGTCCAGTTTTGCACAGCAATGCCATTTGCTTTAGTTGCTTTCGCTAACTCTGCTGCTTTTTGACCTGCCACTTTCCAGCCATATAAATCTGCAATTGGATTGGATTTGATTGATGCTGAGCTAATCCCGCCAGAGAAAACATACCCAAAGCCAATGCAACACAAGATTATTTGGATGAAAAATAAAATACGTATCCATTGGCGATGCTGTGTGGCCCAGGCTTTTGCTAAACCAATTCCGGCAAATGGCGCCAGACAAAACCATGCTGGTGAAGTCCAATGAGGAAGTCCACCCCCGCCAGAGAGGCTTACAAAGATTGCAAAGGGAATGAAAAAGAACCCGAGGAGCGCAAGCAATGATATTTTTGTTGCGTGCATGCAGTCTTTTAAAAATATAAAAGACCCTAAGATAAATAAAGGGCCAAATACCAGTATCTGAATCCCAATGTAAGCGCCGAGTCTGCGCCAGAGCCACTCGCCACCACCTCCATGAGCCAGTTGATATTTAAACGAAATCCAATCGTTTGCCCAATTCCAATATAGAACAGGGCTGATGAGTAGCAAGGCAACAATCACTGCTAGCCAAAAACCGACCTTGGTAATCCATGGTTTTCTTGGTGCGCTCAGGAAAACAAATAACAGTGCAAATGCAGTAAAAGCCGCCGTATATTTACTGAGGCCCGCTAGACCCAATAAGACACCAGTAATAATCCAGTCACTAATTTCAAATTGATCTTTACTCAACCAACGTAGCGCCATCAACATCAGACCAAGACTTAAGGGTGCTAATAAAGTATCTGGTAGCAAACCAATTGCCAAAATATGCAACATGGGCGCAGCAATCACAACCAAGACTGCTAACAGGCCGCATAAATTTGCGGATGGAAGTGCACTTGTTAGATAGCCCGCATTACGTCCGCGAATCAAGTGATGTATTTCGACCGTTACTTTATAGACCAAGTAAGCGGAAAGAGCCCAAAGAAGTTCTGGGATTAAACGAATGATTCCCTCTGAAGAGGTGAGTGCCACCAGGGGCCACTGAATCCAACCCACCAAAGGTGGATGATCAAAATAGCTCCAGGCTAAATGTTGGGCATACAGGGCATAGTGAGCCTCATCAACTGAGAACTCAATTGAAAAGCCTAAGACCAGATGCACTACTGCGGCAATCAAGATGCAGATTGCAGCCCAGCTGGAAGGTGATTGATGGCGCATAGGATGATTTTAGACTCACGGAGGTGATTCTTTGGGACAATTGAGACATGTTCAAGAAAGGTCTATTACTTTTAGTCATCAGCACAGCATTATTGTTGGCTGGATGCGCTGGATTGGGCGGCGATTCTGTACAAAACGAAGCTGGACAGCCATTTAATGCAGATCAATTGCCAGCCCAAGAGGATTTGCCTAAATTCTCGGCCGAGACTGCACGTGATGGCATGCCCAATGGTTGGAATTTTTATCGCATAGCGCCATTTAAAAAGAATACGGTGTATCGCCTTGAAAACTACCAAGGCAAAACGGTGCTTAGCGCAAACTCGAAGACATCCGCTTCTGGATTGGCTGTGAAGTTACGCCCGCGCCAGGCAGCGAACTTATTTCTGCAGTGGGAGTGGAAGGCGCTTAGCCCAATTGCCAATGCTGATAATGCGGATGGCTATACCGATGATGCACCACTACGCATATTAGTTGCATTTGATGGCAACAAATCTAAGTTACCCTTAAAAGAAAAAATGACCTTTGAGATGGCCAATCTTATTAGTGGGCAAGAGATGCCTTATGCAACCTTGATGTATATCTGGTCTGGAAAATCCCCTGTCGATACCATCATTACTAATGCCCATACTTCTCGAGTCAAAATGATTGTGGTGGATTCTGGTTGGGATAATTTAGGTCAGTGGCATAAGCATCAACGCGATTTAGCGGCCGACTATAGGCGTGCTTATGGCGAAGCGCCAGGTGAAGTCATTGGTATTGCCTTGCTTACTGATACTGATAACACCAAATCAGAAACACGTGCTTTCTACGGCGATATTGAATTGCTTCGCAAGAATTCAAAATAAACAGAGTATTAAAAATTTTTGTTCTTTGTTCTTTGTTTTTTATTGTTGGGCAGGGCGCCAACGTTTCAGCAGCAGTGCATTGCTGAGAACACAGAAGCTTGATAGCGCCATGGCGCTTCCAGCAAGCATGGGTGAGAGATAGCCCAATGCGGCCAAGGGGATGCCGGTGGCATTAAAGATAAATGCCCAGAATAAATTTTGCTGAATCTTTTTCCATGTCCGCTTAGAAATATCAATTGCATTTGCTACTAAATTAGGGTCACCTCTCATTAGGGTGATGCCGGCCGCCTGCATTGCTACGTCAGTACCCGTAGACATTGCCATACCCACATCTGCAGTCGCTAGAGCAGGGGCATCGTTTACGCCATCACCCACCATCGCGACGTATTGACGTGCACCATCTTGCAACTGGAGTTTGCGAATGATCTCCGCTTTATCGCTCGGCATAATTTGCGCAAATACTTCTTTAATGCCGATCGTTTTTGCAACGCGATTAGCAGCAGCGATATTGTCGCCAGAAAGCATTACCGCACATATACCGAGGTGATGCAAAGAGCTTATGGCCTCTTTAGCATTATCTTTAAGCTCATCTCCAAAAGCGAGAATGGCAATTGGTGTCGAGAGTGCTTGGGCTGATGTAGATGATTCATTAGCCATCAACACACTCACTGTTTGACCGGCATCAAAACAGGCCTGCGCTTTTTCCAGTATTACAGTGTGATGACCATTGCCCTTTAGGGATGCAATGCTTTGTAGGCTCAGGCTCTGACCTATAAAAGCGCCTGAACTGGGTTTGCCGCTGATACCAATACCAGGCATGGCTTTGCTATCGGCTGGGGTAATGGGGCTCAATCCCTTTTGCTTAGTAGCATCTAGTAGGGCCTTTGCCAGAGGATGCTCGCTTCCTAGTTGCAGGCCTGCGGCAGTTTCCAAGATGTCATCATTGGCATAAGCGCTTGATAGTGGAATGATTTCTAGCAGTCTCGGTTTACCAATTGTGAGCGTACCCGTTTTATCAAAGGCAACCACATTCAAGCGATGTGCTAACTCTAGAACTTGAGGGTCCTTAATAAGGATGCCATAGCGTGCTGCTACGCCAGTTCCTGCCATGATGGCTGCGGGTGTTGCAAGACCTAGAGCACATGGACATGCAATTACAAGAACGGAGACCGCTCGCAAAATGGCAATCGATGCAGAGTCTAAATAAAACCAGTTCGCCAATCCAGTGATCAATGCAATCACAATGACGCTTGGTACAAATATAGCGCTGACTTGATCAACCAATTTTTGTATGGGCGCTTTTTGCGTCTGCGCATCTTCTACCATGGAGATGATTTTGGAGAGTACGCTCTCGACCCCCACTGCTTGGGCTTGAATAACCAATAAGCCTTCGCCGTTGAGTGAGCCGCCGATCACTTTTTCGTCAATATGTTTTTTAACGGGATCGCTTTCTCCGGTGAGTAGAGATTCATCAACATGGCTCTTGCCAAGTAAGATCACTCCATCGACAGGAATGCGCTCACCAGGCAATACCAATACGCGGTCATTTGGAAATACTTGATCTAGTGGGAGATCACGATATTGGTCTAATGCAGAGTTTTCGGAGATGACGATATTGCGCTCAATGACTTTAGCGTGCTCTGGCCATAGTTTTTGTAAAGCACGTATTGCTTCACTAGTTTGTTGTTTGGCTCGCGCTTCTAACCATTTACCAAGTATGACCATGCAGATGATGACTGCGGATCCCTCGAAGTAAAGTTCGTGACTTGCATGAGGTGATGCAATCATTTGGTAGACACTCAGTCCGTATGCTGCACTCGTACCCAGTGCTACCAACAAATCCATATTGCCAACACCTGCCATCAGAGATTTGAAGCCTGCTTTATAAAAGCGCCAACCTAAGAAGAATTGCACTGGAGTTGCGAGTAACAACTGCCACTGTGGTGACAAAGACCAATGAATGCCAAATGGCATGAGGAACATGGGCAAAAAGAGTGGGGCAGAGAGTGCGAAGCCCAAAATAACGCGGCCTAGGCCATCTGCACCCCAGAATAATCTAGAGGGCGCCAACTCTGGAGTTGCGTGGGGGCTGCTGATTTTGGCTGAATAGCCTGTTTTTTGTACTAAAGCGATGATTTCATCAATTTTGACCCCAGAATCTGCTTTTAGGCGAATTTTGGCTTGTTCGGTGGCCAAATTCACGCTAGCAGCCTCAACCCCGGGAATCTTGTCTAAAGCCTTCTCAACCCTGCCAACACAGGAGGCGCAGGTCATGCCGCCGATATCGAGAGTAAAAAGCTCTGGATTGGTGTCTTTTTGGGGTCTCATATAGAAGATAATCTACTCCATGCAAGCCGTATTCACCTCTAAAGGGCCTATATGTTGAGTTTGAAAGTATCCGGAATGACTTGTGGAGGCTGTATTAATGCCGTTACTCGGGCAATTCAGGCTGAGGACCCGCAAGCAAAAGTGCAGGCAGATTTGGCGAGTCAGACGGTCACGCTTGAGACAACCTTATCCCCCGCTCAGGCAAGCCAGTTAATAACAGATGCGGGCTTTCCAGTAGCTTAATAGCAATTGTTTAGAATGTCGGCAAACCTAACAAAACCCGTAGTTTTTGTACCCAAAGGATCGTGATTTATGTTCTTCAGTAAGTTAATGCCTCACGATGGTAATTTCTTCGAGCTATTCAATGAGCATGCAAGCAATATCGTTGCAGCCTCCGAATCTTTTTTAAAGTTTGTCGAGCATTACGGCGATGACGCCCTACGTGCCAAGTACACCCAAGACGTTGATAAAGCAGAGCACGCTTGTGATGATGTGGTGAAAGAGGTACACCGTCGTTTGCACAAAACTTTTATTACGCCCATCGATCGCGATCAAATTTTTTCACTCATCAATACGATGGATGATGTGGCTGACTTATTGCAAAACGGTACAGAAGCAATGCATTTGTATAACGTAAAGCAAATGACGCCAGAGATGTTGCAGATGGCAGAGCTTTGTAATCAGTGCTGCATCAGCATGAAGAATGCTGTTGCGACATTGAAAGATATTTCCGATCCAGAAGTGGCTAAAGCCGCATTAAAGACTTGCGATGAGATTGACCACCTAGAGTCTGGGGCTGACCGCCTTTTATCTACTGCTATTACTAGACTTTTCCGTGAAGATATCGAGGTGCGCGAGCTAATTAAATGCCAGCGTATTTACGAGTTGCTTGAGGAAGTTACCGATAAATGTGAGGATGTTGCCAATTTAGTTGAAGGCATCGTTCTTGAAAACTCTTAAGGCGAATTAAGTTGCCAGCGACAGAAGTAGCTTTTTGGGTTGTAGCGCTCTTAGTGGCGCTTGCTCTTGCGTTCGATTTCATGAATGGATTTCATGATGCGGCCAACTCTATTGCGACGGTTGTTTCAACCGGGGTTTTAAAGCCACAGCAAGCAGTTGTCTTTGCAGCCTTCTTTAACTTTCTTGCAATCTTCATTTTTCATCTAAGCGTAGCTGCAACTGTAGGCAAGGGAATTGTTCATCCTGCAGCGGTTGATTTGCATGTCATATTTGGTGCCCTAGTAGGCGCGATTATCTGGAACGTGATTACTTGGTATTACGGCATTCCATCTAGCTCATCTCATGCTTTGATCGGTGGCTTGGTCGGAGCGGCATTGCCTAAGGCGGGCATGGATGGCTTAGTTTGGTCCGGAGTCATCAAAACGGTTTCCTTTATTTTTATTTCCCCTTTGGTTGGCTTCCTACTTGGTTCTTTGATGATGTTGCTAGTAGCTTGGGTTTGTAGAAATGCTAACTTAGCTAAAACAGACCGTTGGTTCCGTCGTTTGCAATTGGTATCTGCAAGCGCCTACAGTTTGGGTCACGGTGGTAATGATGCTCAAAAAACGATCGGCATTATTTGGCTCTTACTCATCATCACTGGGTACGCCGAAGCTAGCGCCAAGATGCCGCCAACTTGGACAATTATTTCTTGTTATATCGCGATTGCAATGGGCACGATGTTTGGCGGTTGGCGAATTGTGAAAACTATGGGGCAGAAGCTCACTAAACTAAAACCAGTAGGTGGTTTCTGCGCAGAAACTGGCGGTGCAATCACCTTATTTGCAGCGACAGCAATTGGTATTCCCGTTTCCACTACCCACACAATTACTGGGGCTATTGTTGGTGTTGGATCAACTCAACGCGCTAGCGCGGTTCGCTGGGGAGTTGCTGGAAACATCGTTTGGGCTTGGATCTTCACTATCCCAGCCACTGCTTTGATGTCAATGGCGGTTTACTACTTGAGTCTGATGATTTTTTGAGACGTTAAAAAGTAAGTGATTAATGTCACTTTCAGCAATTATTTGCAGCTACGAGTAAGCTAGCGCTAATTTAAGAAAATACTTGAAACCTAGATACATTCTAGGTTTATTCATATTAGGAGAAGGTAGTGTCAGTTACAGCAGAGTCAGTACAGGCAGCACTCAAAAACTTAGTCGACCCTAATACCAAGGTTGATTTTGTCACTGCAAAGAATATTAAAAATCTCCGCGTAGAAGACGGCAACGTTTCTTTGGATATCGTGCTGGGCTATCCAGCTAAGAGCCAGTTTGATTCAATTCGTAAGTCAGTGATCAATGCTTTGCGTGAGTTACCTGGCGTAAAGAATGTGAGCGCCAATATATCCAGTCAAATCGTTGCGCATGCAGTACAACGTGGTGTCAAATTATTACCAGGCGTAAAAAATATTATTGCAGTTGCGAGTGGCAAGGGTGGAGTAGGGAAGTCCACAACAGCAGTGAACTTGGCACTAGCACTTGCAGCCGAGGGTGCGCAGGTCGGAATTTTAGATGCGGATATCTATGGACCCAGCCAGCCTATGATGTTGGGCATCACTGGTAGACCGGACTCTATTGAAGAAAATACAATTGAACCAATGGAAGCCTATGGTTTACAGGCAAGCTCGATTGGTTTCTTGATCGATGATGATGCCCCAATGGTTTGGCGTGGTCCGATGGTCACCTCTGCTCTTGAGCAATTACTCCGTCAAACCCGTTGGCGTGATTTGGATTACTTGATTGTGGATATGCCGCCTGGTACGGGTGACATTCAGCTCACTTTGGCGCAAAAGGTTCCTGTGACTGGATCAGTCATTGTTACTACGCCACAGGATATTGCTTTATTAGATGCACGCAAAGGCCTGAAGATGTTTGAGAAGGTAGGCGTGCCTATCATTGGCATTATTGAAAACATGAGTACTTACGTTTGTACAAAATGCGGACATGAAGAACATGTGTTTGGTACTGGCGGCGGTGAGAAAATGTGTAAAGAATATGCGGTGGATTTCTTGGGCTCTTTACCGCTCAATCTTTCGATCCGTGAACAGGCCGACGCAGGTCGTCCAACGGTAGTAGCTGACCCTGATGGCGCTATTAGCGCGATATATAAAGGCATTGCTAGACAGGTTGCTATTCGTGTTGCTACTCTATCAAAAGATATGAGCAGTAAATTTCCGAGCATTGTGGTTCAAAACACTTAAGGCCCTGAATATTTATGCGCTTTGCAGTGTTAATGCGTAAGCAAAAAATTGACAACCCATGGGTCTCGTACCGCTGGGCGCCTGCGGAAGTGCTACCTGATTTTGGGGAATTCCATAGCAATCAAAGCAATTCCATCTGGGGCCAATTTTTGGGAGCAGATGCGGATGGTGAATCCTGGTTATTTACAGGATATGAGCTTGACCTTTTTCCGGATGAGGCTGAGGGCTACTACCTGAATGTTTCCGCTAAATCTCCAAGTTGGTTTGTGATGTGGCGCCTAGAGGAAGATGTTGAGCGCTATATTGATGAGCAATCTATTGCCTTGGCTAAGGCCGAGACAACGTTTGCTGTTCCACACCGTATTTGCGTCAGCTATAACGAGGCTGCGCGCTTGCTTGATGGCGGCGAGTCAGTGGATACCGTTCCGATGATTGAGGAGCACGCCGCTTGGTTGCAAGAGTACGTCAATGAAAACTATCGGCCTGAACCCAAAAAGCGTCATAAGCCTGCCTCATTCAAGGGTGCTGAACGCCCAAGGGAGGAGTGATGGCCGAGGGATTTTTAGGTCGTTGGTCTAAGCGTAAGGCGGGTAAGGAAGTCAACGAAGTTGATCCGCCAGAAAAAAAATTAGATATCCCCAATGAATCTTCGCAGGCATCACCTGTTCAGGTCTCTCCAGAAGAGGCCCCACCGCCTGCTACCTTGGAAGACGTAGCCAAGATCGATCGTCTTGATCCAGATTTTTCTGCTTTTATGAAGCCAGATGTAGACCCGGCTGTACAGCAAGCGGCCTTAAAGAAAATGTTTACTGATCCTCACTTCAACATCATGGATGGATTGGATATCTATATTGATGATTACAGCAAGCCAGATCCATTGCCCCCTGGAATGCTCGAGAGAATGGTTCAGAGCGATATGCTCAATCTGTTTAGCAAGTCGAGCGAAGAGATTGCTGATGATGCCAAGCAAAGCATTAGCCAGGCGCCTAATCCGCAGCTAGAAGGCGACACATTGGCAGCCGAGCAGCAAAGTGATTTAACATCCACCCAACAAATACCAGCTCCACTGGATGAAGTGTCGAATGAAGTGCTAAACGAACCATCCATTCAGTCCAAACAGAAAAAAACCTAAGAAGATAGCGCATGAGTCAAAAATTAGTTTGTAACTGCAATGGCACTATGCCTTTGGATGCAAAAGAAATGGGCGTACCCATTCATCAATCTTTATGCAGACAGGAAGTAGGTTCTTTCTTAAAAGCGCTAGATGGTTCTGATTCATTGGTAATAGCATGCACGCAAGAGGGCGCACTGTTTAGTGAGTTGGCTGATCAAGCTGAAAAGCCTTTAGTTGCCCCATTGCGTTTTGTAAACATTCGAGAAGTTGCCGGCTGGACGCAAGAGGCTAAAACATCTGGTCCGAAAATTGCTGCATTGTTAGCTTTAGCTGACATGCCTGAGGCTGAGCCTGTTCCGGTGGTCAATTATGAAAGCCAAGGAAGGTTACTCATCGTCGGCGCTGGCTCCCAAGCTATTCCTTGGGCTGAAAAACTCAGCCCCTCCTTAGATGTTTCAGTGCTGTGTACTGAGCCTGGCGATCTACCGCTTACCCGCAGTTATCCAATCTTTACGGGTGTAGTCACTAAGCTAGACGGCTATCTAGGGAATTTTTCAGTCGACTGGGATCTGCAAAATCCGATTGACCCAGAGATGTGCACTCGCTGTGGCGCTTGCGTCGAAGTGTGCCCTGAAGGCGCAATTGACCTTTCATTTCAGATTGATTTAAGCAAATGTAAATCCCATCGTGATTGCGTAACAGCTTGTGCTGGTATTGGCGCTATTTCTTTTGATCGCAAAGAGCGCGAGCGTAATTCTGAATTTGATCTCATTTTGGATTTGAGGGTAGATCCCAAAATGCGTATGAGCCAAACACCGAAAGGCTATTTCGCTCCTGGTACAGATCCCTTGGAGCAAGCGCTGGCAGTAAATCAATTATCAGAGATGGTAGGGGAGTTTGAGAAGCCTAAATATTTTGTCTATAACGAAAAAATTTGTGCGCATGGTCGTAATGGCAAAGTAGGTTGCAATGCTTGTATTGATGTTTGCTCAACTGGCGCCATTGGTTCAATCTTTAAAAATGGCCAAGGCACTGTAGAGGTCAATCCAAATCTTTGTATGGGTTGTGGAGCCTGTGCCACCACTTGCCCATCCGGTGCAATGCGCTACAACTACCCAAGCGTTGCTCATCAGGGCAAAGAGCTGAAAACGGTCGCGAGTGTCTTTACTGCCGAAGCGCAAAAGATTAATAAAGCAATGGCCCCAAGCTTGCTTTTGCACACTTTAAAAGCTGGCACACAAATGATTGATGGTCTAGGCAGATCTTCACACATCATGCCAAAGCGCTTTGAAGGTCTTCCTTCGTTTGTCATACCTTATGGCATTGAACATATTGCCTCAACGGGCTTGGACTTATGGCTTGGTGCTTTGACATATGGCTTTGCTGAGGTGACCTTGTTATTAAGCGGTGATGAAGATCCTGCATATCGTGCTGCGCTTGAGGAGCAAGTAGATTTAGCCAATAGCATTCTGAAGGCATATGGCTTTGATGAGCGCGTTCACCTGATCTTGGCGAATTCCGTTGAAGATCTATCAATAGTTTCCAAGGCAATGGGCGTATTGCGTCAGCGTGGTTCACTTACCCCTATTTGCACGCCTGCAAGCATTGGTTTGTCGAATCAAAAACGCGAAACATTAGAGGCAGCTCTAGAGCATTTGCAAAAACAAGCTAAGACCCCGTTGCCTGAAGCTGGAGCCGTACTTCCAAAGTCTTCCTTATTGGGCGGTCTGACAATGAACAAAGATGCTTGTACCTTGTGCATGTCTTGTGTCAGTGGCTGCCCTGAGGGCGCGCTTTTAGACAACCCCGATGAGCCCATCCTTTCGTTTATTGAAAAGCAGTGCGTTCAATGCGGTATCTGCGTTCAAACCTGCCCAGAGAAGGCTTTGACTCTTGCCCCACGTTTGCAAACAGTTGAGCAGCGCAAGCAGCGGACCACCCTAAATGAAACCCAGGCTTTCCATTGCATTAGTTGTGGCAAGCCTTTTGGAACACTCAAGATGGTTGATCTCATGCTCACTAAGCTAGGCGCTCACGGTGCCTTTGCAGGTGCAGCAATGGATCGATTGAAGATGTGTGGTGATTGTCGAGTTGTGGATATGGTGAAAAAAGAAACATGAGTGAAATAGAAAAAGAGAATTTATCTGCAGAAGTAGGGGATGTTGGCTTACCAGAGGATCTAGCGCGCGCAGATTTGTATGGCTTGATCGCTCGTTTTTTTCAGATGCCTCCTGATCAAGGGCTTTTAGATCAAATTGCGGCGACCGCAGATCAATACGATGCCACTGATGACGCGCCATTAGCTAAAGTCTGGATGGACGTAGTTGAGGTTGCTAAAAATAACCCCGCCAAGGCCTGGCACGATGAGTTTGATTTAAATTTCATTAGCGTTGGCAAGCCTAATGTTGTTCTCAATGGTTCCTTTTATATGGCCGGCCATTTAAATGAGAAGCCTTTGGTCAATATTCGTAAAGCTTTGGCTGAGTTTGGACTTGAGGCTGCACAAGAGATAACCGAAACCGAGGATCATATTTCCGCTCTTTCTGAGGTAATGCGCTATCTGATTGCGGGTGACGATGTCGAGATATCAAACCTTACAAATCAAAGGGTTTTTTTTAACCAACACATTCGACCCTGGTATGACGAGTTGTGCGATGCAATAGAAGGCATTCCGGAGATGCATCTTTACCACCCAATCGCCTCGCTAACCCGAGAATTCCTAGCGATTGAGGGTCAAGGTTTTGACATGATTTAATGCTGCAGTGCAACAGAGGGTAAGCCTTAGATGCATTTTGTTACAACGATATGTCAAAAATGCAATAAACAATTAAACTTGACGGGAATCAAGAATAACAACATAGGAGCATGCCATGAGCACCAAAACTACAGTTGCTTTAAGCGAGGAAAACAAGCCATCGCGCCGTAAGTTCTTTATTGGTGCAGGTGCCGCCGTTGGTGCTGTCGCTGTAGCTAGCCAAACCCCAGTAGGTAAGGCTGTTATCCAGGAAGTGACTGGCACCAAAGCAGTGAAAGATGTTGGTCAAACTATGACCGCTCACATGCGCAAGTATTACGAAACGACTTTGATTTAATTTTGCTTTTGTTTTAACTGTTATCCAATAAATAAAAAAACTTTCTCAGGGACAACATATGAGTCTGACTCGTAAATCCAATACCCCACAAAGCAGTCGTTCAACATCACGCCTCATTGGCAGCTTGTCACGTGGCTTAAAAGCTGCTGTACCAACGATGGATCGCCGCTCATTCCTCAAGCGTTCAGGAGTAGGAGTAGGGGCCGGTATCGCCGCTAGTCAATTGAGCTTTGTGCAAAAGGCATCAGCCGAGCAAAGCAAGGCCATGCTTGATGGCAAAGGCAAGATTGAAGTCAAGAGATCAATCTGTACACACTGTTCAGTAGGCTGTGCGGTTGATGCCACGGTTGAGAATGGCGTTTGGGTTCGTCAGGATGCTGTGTTTGATTCCCCAATTAATATGGGTGCTCACTGTGCTAAAGGCGCTGCCTTGCGTGAGCACGGTCACGGTGACTATCGTTTGCGTTACCCAATGAAGTTGGTTGATGGAAAGTACCAGCGCATTTCTTGGGACCAGGCCTTAACTGAAATTACTGCACAGATGAAGGGTATTCGTGAGAAGTATTCTCCGGATGCGATGTTCTTCATTGGCTCCTCTAAGCACAACAACGAACAGGCCTACTTACTCCGTAAGTGGGTCTCTTTCTTTGGTACAAACAATACAGACCATCAGGCTCGTATTTGTCACTCCACAACAGTTGCCGGTGTTGCTAACACCTGGGGCTATGGTGCGATGACCAATAGCTATAACGACATGATGAACTCTAAAGCGGCTTTGTACATTGGTTCAAATGCTGCTGAGGCTCACCCTGTTTCAATGTTGATGCTTTTGCACGCAAAAGAAAATGGTTGCAAGGTGATCGTTGTTGATCCACGATACACCCGCACTGCTGCTAAGTCAGATCAATACATCCGCATTCGCTCTGGCACCGACATTCCGTTCTTATTCGGCTTGCTGTATCACATCTTTAAAAATGGTTGGGAAGACAAGAAGTACATCAACGACCGCGTCTATGGCATGGAAGAGATCCGCAAAGAAGTGATGGAAAAGTGGACTCCTGCTGCAGTTGAAGAGGCTTGTGGTGTTCCTGAAGCGCAGGTTTATCAAGCTGCTAAAACCATGGCAATGAATCGCCCAAGTACGGTTGTTTGGTGTATGGGTCAAACCCAGCACACCATTGGTAATGCGATGGTTCGTGCCTCATGTATTTTGCAGTTGGCATTAGGTAACGTAGGTAAGTCTGGTGGCGGTACTAATATTTTCCGTGGTCACGACAACGTTCAAGGTGCAACTGACGTAGGTCCTAACCCAGACTCATTGCCTGGTTACTATGGCTTGGCTGCTGGTTCATGGAAACACTTCTCAGCTGTTTGGGGTGTTGACTACGAATGGATTAAGGGTCGTTATGCGCCCGACATGATGGAGAAGTCTGGTACGACTGTTTCTCGTTGGGTAGATGCTGTTCTCGAGAAGAATGACATGATCGATCAGCAAACAAACGTCAAAGGTTTGTTCTTCTGGGGTCATGCGCCTAACTCACAAACTCGCGGCCTTGACATGAAGCGTGCGATGGATAAGTTGGATCTTTTAGTTGTTGTTGATCCATACCCAAGTGCTACTGCTGCAATGGCTGCAATGCCTGCTGCAGAAGGTCAGGTAGTTAACAAGAATCGTAATGTTTACTTGTTGCCTGCTGCAACGCAGTTTGAGACCTGCGGTTCTGCTACAGCATCAAACCGCTCATTGCAGTGGCGTGAGAAAGTAATTGATCCATTGTTTGAATCTGTTCCTGACCACGTGATCATGCAAGCTTTTGCTGATCGTCTAGGTTTCGGTGAAGAGCTTTCCAAGAACTACAAGATGCTCAGCTCTAAATTTGCTGGTAAGCAATGGAAAGAGCCGCAAATTGAAGACATCTTGCGCGAGATCAATCGCTCATGCTGGACTATTGGTTACACAGGTCAAACACCAGAGCGTCTCAAAGCGCACATGAGAATGGTTGCCACATTTGATCCGAAGACTCTGAAGTCTCGTGGTGGTGTTGACCCAGTAACTGGATACGACACAACTGGCGACTACTACGGATTGCCTTGGCCTTGCTACGGTACAGCAGCAATCAAGCATCCGGGCTCACCAAATCTTTATGACACCAGCAAGAGCGTCATGGAAGGCGGTGGTAACTTCCGCGCCAACTTCGGTGTTGAGCGCGAAGGTAAGAGCTTGTTGGCGGAAGACGGTTCCTACTCTAAGGGTTCAGCGATCACCACTGGTTACCCAGAGTTCGATCACGTATTAGTGAAGAAATTAGGTTGGTGGGATCAGTTAACCGACGACGAGAAAAAACTCGCTGAAGGCAAGAACTGGAAGACTGACTTATCCGGCGGTATTCAGCGCGTGGTCATGAAGAACGGCTGTCATCCATTTGGTAATGCGAAAGCACGTGCCGTAGTTTGGAACTTCCCGGATGCAATTCCAACCCACCGTGAAGCGCTTTACAGTACAAATGCGCCAATGATGCGTAAGTACCCAACATCTGCTGATAAGAAGAACTTCTGGCGCTTGCCAACTCTCTATAAGACTGTTCAAGATCAAAACTTGAATCAGAAGTTATATGAAAAGTTCCCAATCATTCTGACCTCTGGTCGTTTGGTTGAGTACGAGGGTGGTGGAGATGAGACTCGCTCCAATCCATGGCTGGCAGAACTCCAACAAGAAAACTTTGTAGAGATCAATCCAAAAGCTGCAGCAGATCGTGGCATTAAGAACTGGGATTATGTTTGGGTGAAGTCGCCAACGGGCGCCAAGATCAAAGTACGCGCAATGGTTACTGAGCGCGTTGATCAAGGAACCGCCTTTGTGCCATTCCACTTTGCTGGTTGGTGGCAGGGCGAAAACATTCGCAAATACTACCCAGAGGGTGCGGCTCCTGTAGTTCAGGGTGAAGCGGTCAACACTGCAACAACGTATGGTTACGACCAAGTCACGATGATGCAAGAGACTAAAACCACTATGTGTCAAATCGAAAAATTTGCCTAAGTCAAAAAATAAAGTCAGGAGAACACAATGGCAAGAATGAAATTTATTTGCGACACAGAGCGATGCATTGAATGCAACGGTTGTGTCACGGCCTGTAAAAATGATAACGAAGTGCCTTGGGGTGTTAATCGCCGCCGCGTTGTTACGGTAAACGATGGCATCATCGGTCAAGAGAAGTCAGTATCAGTTGCTTGTATGCACTGTAGCGACGCTCCTTGTATGGCAGTATGTCCAGTAGATTGTTTCTACCGTACAGATGAGGGTGTTGTGTTGCACGATAAAGATATCTGTATCGGTTGCGGCTACTGCTCTTTTGCTTGCCCATTTGGCGCACCACAGTTCCTAAGCAAGGGCGCCTTTGGCTCCCGTAGCAAAATGGATAAGTGCACATTCTGTAGTGGCGGCCCTGAAGAAAATGGCAGCGTTGCAGAGTTCGAGAAATATGGCCGTAATCGCTTGGCAGAAGGCAAGTTGCCACTCTGTGCTGAAATGTGCTCAACCAAAGCATTGATCGGCGGTGATAGCGATATTATTTCTGGCATCTTTAATAATCGTGTTGCGACACGTGAGAAGAACGGTAAGTACCCAGGATCCAAGGCTTTTGGTTGGAATACAGCCTACGGCGGACCTGATGCACCTGCGCCTACACCGACACCTGCTGCAAAAATTCCAGGAGCTAAATAATGAAAGTGAATTTCAAAACTCTTGGCTTATGTTTTGCAGCAGCAACATTGTTGGCTGCTTGCTCTGAGCCACCGGAAATTGCTGCTAAGGCTGCAAAGCGTCCAGACGTAGCTCCTTACATGGGCGCCAATAATGGGTTCGTGACTAAGGGGTGGACGCCAGGCAATCAGGCTAGCTGGACTGAGTCAGTTGATAAGCGGACTCAGGGTCAAAACGAATACAGTCGCGTTAAGTGATCCACTAAATAACAATAAATAAAACGAAAACGTTTAAGGACATGTGTATGAAACGATCATTTTCTAAAGTTCTACGCACTTTGGTGGTGGCTGCTGGTTTGTCGCTAACTATTGCAAGTGGAATCAGTTTCGCAGAGCGTGCGCCGATGTTGCCTTTGCCATCAGCTAGCGGAGTGGATATTCCGCCTTCGTCAGTTCCGGCAAATCCAAATGCTTTGGCAAATGGCACTAAAGCACAATCTCAGCCAGCAAACCCTTCTATTTTTACAACAGCTAATAGCGATCCATACAACTTTGTCAGCATCCCCGACAAAGAGTCGAGTGTTTTAATTCAGCGTTCCGGTCAAGAATGGCGTTTAATTCGTAACGGCGTGATTACTGTTTACGGTGGCTGGTTATTAGCCATTGCCTTCTTCGGCATTATTGCGATGTACACAGTGAAGGGTTCAATCAAACTGCACGAACCAATGTCTGGCGTAAAAATCAAACGCTTCAGTGCATTTGATCGCTTGGTTCACTGGTTGATGGCGTTCAGCTTTTTAGCATTGGCTTTCACTGGCTTATTGATTCTTTACGGCAAGTATTTTGCAATGCCGTTAATGGGTGGGGTAGCCTACGGATCATTCTTGAATGTTTGCAAAAACATCCATAACTTTACTGGCCCCTTGTTCACTATTTGTATCGTGATCTTCTTCTTGCTCTTTGCGCACAAGAATTTGCCAGGCAAAGGAGATTTACAGTGGTATTTAACCTTTGGTGGAATTTTCAGCGGCAAGCATGTACCGGCTGGCTTTTTCAATGGCGGTGAAAAGATTTGGTTCTGGTTTGGTATGACATTCTTGGGCTTGGTAATTTCAGCATCAGGATTTGTACTCGACATGATCGTGCCATTCATGACTATTGAATACACCCGCGGCACCATGCAGATTGCTAACATCATTCACAGTAGTGCTGCGATCTTGATGTCTGCAATGGCAATGGGTCATATTTATATCGGTACCATTGGCATGCAAGGCTCAATCGATGGCATGAAGACTGGTTATGTTGATGCTACTTGGGCTAAAGAGCACCATGAGCTCTGGTATGACGAACTCAATAAAAGGGGATAAGCCATGAAAAAAATCATTGCTTTTACATTCTTTGCATTCGCTGGATCTTCAGCATTCGCAGCATTGCCGCCGTTGACACCTGAGCAGGCAGAGGCAGCGGCTCTAACGAAGGCAAAAGCTGCTTACGGCGATCGAGTTGGCGCTTTTCAACTGTGCCAAGCACAAAATCGTGTAGCTGATCGCTTTAAGGTAGCTGGCACTCCTGCTCCTGCTGCATGTGTGGCGCCTCCACCATTTGTTCCGCCAGTGGTTGCCGCAGCGGCTGCACCAGCTGCTCCAGCAGCACCCGCAGCACCAGCGGCGAAGTAATTAATCGCTGAGTAATTCTTGATGTAGGTAGCGTTTTGCAGCTTGCGTTTGAGGATTGGTAAAGAAGGGGCCTACGGGCCCCTTTTCTTTTATCTCGCCCTGATCAATAAAGATGACGTGCTCGGCAATTCTTTGCACTTGGGCCAGTTGATGGGATGAAAAAATGACATTTGTCCCTTGTCGATCAAATTGACGGATGAGCTCTTCTACTTGTTCGGTGGTACTAGGGTCTAAGTTGGCGGTAGGTTCATCTAGTAAAACCAAATTGGGTTTTTGAAGGATGGCTCTACCAAGACAGAGTTTTTGTCTTTCACCTGCGGATAATTTATGTGCCGGACTATTTCCAAGCTTGCCAAGACCAACTTCTTTCATTACCTTTTGTATATCGGATTCTGAAATGCTTGAGTCTGCGTCACGAACCATTCCTAGATTGGTTGCGGCGGATGCTTTAATCATTGGAGTGTGATGTAAGACTAACGCGGTCTTTGTTTTGAAGGAATAACTTACGGTCCCACTATCTGGCTTGATCAGCCCATCGAGAAGCTTTAGAAGCGTGGTTTTGCCAGCGCCATTCGGCCCAATGCAAGCAGTGATTCTGTCTGCAGGAATAATAGCGTGCGGGATATTCAGAATGGTTCTGCCATCACTTTTGACGATGATGTCTTTAAGTTCAATGAACTTTTCAAAATTATCTGCGGTATTAACCATAGCGACGCTCCGCAATTTGGCGAACTGCAAAAGTAAATAAGTTAGCTAGTAAAACAATAGTCAGCAGGACTATGCCAAGGGCAAGAGCTAAAGGTAAATCACCCTTGCTGGTCTCCAATGCAATAGCCGTTGTCATGGTTCTGGTGGAGTGATCAATATTGCCACCCACAATCATGACTGCTCCAACCTCCGATATCGCTCTGGCTAGGCCGGCAAGGACGGCAATCGTAAGGGAGAAGCGACAATCCCATATCAACCACTTAAAGCGGGATAAAGGTGGCAGCCTGAGGCTTAAAAATGAATCTCGGTGTATTTTCCAAGAGTCTTCCAGTATTTGCCGACTAAGGGCGGCGATTAGCGGGGTTGTAAGCAACGTTTGAGCAACGATCATGCCTTTGACTGTAAATAGCCAGCCCCACATGCCAAGGGGCCCTGTGCGAGACAGCATGAGATAGACCAAAACGCCAACAATGACTGTTGGTACTCCCATTAGAGTGTTAAGGGTCACAATAATGGTCTTTTTGCCTACAAATCGTTCAGTTGCCAGCAGGGCGCCGATCGGGAGGCCTAAGAGCGTGCCTATTAGAAGCGCGGTCAGGCTAACCTGCAGAGATACCAATACGATCCCCAGCACACCGCCATCTAGGTGGGCAAGAAGAGACAGGGCATCCTGAAAAGCTTTCAACATGGGCATGATTCTATCAAGGCAGTGGCAAAATGACTGTAATGAGATTGATTACCCTATTTTTGACCTATGGCTGAAGTAGTTTGCCTCTGCAATGAGGTCCTCGACGTAGATTTACGTGAGTATTTAGATGCCCACCCAGTAGACTCGATTGATGAGTTACGGGAGCAGGCGTCGATTTGTAATAAATGTATGCAGTGTCAGGAGTTGGTCGAAGGTGAAATCTACTTAGCGCGTGTTCGACGTCAGCGTGCAGCGGGACAGTTTTAATGAGCATCAATAAAACGACCCGTTTCACGGTGCTTAGTATGAATGTCCATAAAGGCTTATCACCCTTGCACAGACATTCCACTATTTATCAGTTACGTCAAAAAATGCGTAGCCAACATCCAGACCTCCTTTTTTTACAAGAACTACAGCAAGAGCATCGAGGAAGGATTCGGCGCTTTAGTCAATGGCCGCTGACGGAGTTGACACACTTTCTCTCTGAAGATTTTTGGCATGACTGGCACTATGGAAAAAATGTCGAGTATCGCGATGGGCATCATGGTAATGCCATCCTCTCCAAGCATCCCCAGCAAAAAGGAAATAACTACGATATATCAGCATATCGTTTTGAGAGTCGCGGGCTGCTACATAGCGTTACTAAACTAGATGGCATGGATCAACCCATTCATTGCTTCTGCGTCCATCTGGCGCTCTTCGAGCATGGGCGAGAGCGGCAACTGGAGGCCATCATTGGCCATATTCAGGATTTAACTCAAAATGGCCCCACCATTGTGGCGGGCGACTTTAATGATTGGCGCAATCGAGTTAGCGCACCTATGAAGGCCGCTGGATTCGATGAGGTATTTGAGGTACTTACGGGCTCCCCGGCCAAAACGTTTCCTAGCGTCAAGCCGCTA
Source organism: Polynucleobacter sp. VK25 (assembly GCF_018687355.1). NCBI lineage: Bacteria > Pseudomonadati > Pseudomonadota > Betaproteobacteria > Burkholderiales > Burkholderiaceae > Polynucleobacter > Polynucleobacter sp. VK25. The sequence goes on from NZ_CP061288.1 coordinate 545,930, forward strand.
CTCGCTATGGATCGGATTTATGTGCGCGGTTTAAAAATTCATTCCGCACAAATTTTGCATGAATGGTTAAAACTATCGGATCATCTAGGCATTACTGCCGAATTGGAGCTTGAATGAATGATCTACTAAGCCTGTTTTTAAAAAATACATTTGAGCTAAATTTAAATTGGCTTCTCCTGATTCATTTTTTAATGGTCACCTACTTTATTGGCGTCATCATTTCTGTCAGAAGGCCAGTGGGAGTTGCTTTTGCCTGGATTTTTATTGTGATGACTTTCCCGGTGATGGGAATTTGTTTATATGTATTGATTGGTGAGCGTCCCGTAGGGCGTAGTTTGACGCGCAAAATTAAACGCATGAATCGAGAGTACGCGAAAATTACAGAGCAACTACGCCAAGAATTTTCGAGCGAAAGAGCGAAGTTACCTATTGAAGCTAGGGCTTTAAGTATTTTGGCTGAATCAAAGAATGGCACTCCAGTTGTAGATGGAAATAAAGTTGAACTTTATACAAAGTCGCTAGATATTCTTCAGTTATTTATTGATGAGATTAATCAGGCCCAAAAGACTCTCAATATGGAGTTCTATATCTGGGCCTTGGGGGGAGATGCTGATCGAGTGGGTGAAGCTGTGATTACTGCTTCAAAACGTGGCGTAGCTTGTCGTGTTCTATTGGATTCTCTAGGTAGCAAGGATTGGTTCAAATCGTCATGGCCAGCTCGCTTTCGAAGTGCAGGCATAGAAGTAACAGAAGCACTGCCGATACAGATTGGCCGCTTTCAGTTTCGCCGTGCAGATTTACGCTTGCATCGAAAAATATTCATCGTGGATGGCGCTGTAGTGTGGACTGGCAGTATGAATTTAGTTGACCCACGAACGTTTAAGCAAGACTCAGGAGTTGGCGAGTGGGTTGATGCCATGGTGAGGGTCGAGGGTCCAGTAGCAGCCCAGTTTGAACTCACGTTTTCATTCGATTGGAGTGTTGATAATCCTAAGATCACTCACTTTGATGACCGTTCTCCTGCGCCTGCGCCTAGAGAGGGTGGAGTTATCGCACAGGAGTTTGCTTCGGGGCCGGTATACCGTGATGACATCTTGTATCAAGTGATGCTCTCAGCCATTATTGATGCGCGTGAAGAGCTGACTATTACAACGCCTTACTTTGGTCCGGATGATGGCCTACTACAAGCACTTATGGCTTCTGCAAGGCGCGGTGTCAACGTTACTTTAATCGTACCCAAACTGAATGATTCGACTTTAGTAGCCTGGAGCAGCAAAAGCTTCTATCAGGATTTAATGATATCTGGTGTCAAGATCGCAGAATTTAAAGGTGGCCTCTTGCATACTAAGAGCTTATTGATTGACAGGCGCATTGCCATCTTTGGCTCAGTCAATTTTGATCAACGTAGCCTGCGTTTGAACTTTGAAATTAGCTTGATTGTTTACGACAATGACTTCTGCGCCAATCTTGAGACGTTAATTCAATCCTATTTGACGCAGTCGGATTACGTTGATCCTCAAGCTTGGGCTAAAAGACCAACATGGCATCGCTATCTTGAAAATGCAGCGCATCTAACCTCACCGCTACTTTAAATTGCTCCGCTAGCTCGCATATCTGCAATGTCAGCCTCTGCTATGCCAAGCTCTTTCAGAATGGAATCTGTGTGCTCTCCAACCGCAGGAATGGGGTCCATGCGATAGTCATAGCTGTCATTGAGGCCTGGAGGTAACAGGGCTGCAATAGCACCATTGGGAGTATCTACCTCAGTCCAGCGATTTCGCGCCTTAAGCTGCTCATGTTTCCAAAGGCCTTCCATATCATTGAGGTGGGCGTTTGCAATTTGCGCTTTCTCAAGTCTGGCGATCAGTTGTTCGGAGCTAAGCTTGCTAAAGCAGGCATCAATAATTTCTAACAGTTCAATCCGTTTTTCATTGCGCTTGAAGTTGCGATCAAAGCGCTCATCCTTTGCTAACGCTGAGTTCTCTAATACTGTCTCGCAAAATTGCACCCATTCACGTTCATTTTGAAGCCCCAGCATGACAGTCTTGCCGTCACCAGCCTTGAATGGGCCGTAGGGATAGATTGTTGCGTGAGATGCACCATTTCTTGGGGGTGGTTCTGCGCCCTTATAGGCGTAATACATGGGGAAGCTCATCCATTCACCGAGAGATTCCAGCATGGAGATATCAATAACCGATCCCTTACCTGTTTTTCCTCTCTGCAAAAGAGCTGCCAATATATTCGTATAGGCATACATACCTGCAGCAATATCAGCAATAGAATTTCCTGCTTTGCTGGGGGTATCGGGAGTTCCGGTGACTGATAAGAATCCTGCTTCACTTTGGATCAAGAGGTCGTAAGCTTTTTTATCTCGATAGGGGCCATTATTACCGTAACCTGAGATGTCACAGAGAATGAGTTTTGGGTTCTCTTTTTGTAAGACCTCCGCAGTTAGTCCCATACGTGCAGCAGCACCCGGTGCGAGGTTTTGCACCAAGACATCAGCAGTTTTTAACAAGGTCTTGAGTGTTGCAATGGCCGCCGGTTGCTTTAGATCTAAGGTCAAGCTTTCTTTAGAGCGATTTACCCACACAAAGTGAGAGCTCAGCCCATCCACTTGCGTGTCATATCCTCTAGCAAAGTCACCGCCACCAGGGCGCTCCACTTTAATCACCCTCGCACCTAAATCCGCTAATTGACGCGTACAAAAAGGTGCTGCAATTGCGTGCTCTAGGGAGACAACGGTAATCCCATCTAAAGGACGAATACTCATAGTGTTCCTTTAGAAAGATCTTGGCAGACCAAGAACATGCTCGGCAATATAGGAGTAAATCAAATTCGTTGAAATTGGCGCTACTTGATAGAGGCGAGTTTCCCTAAACTTGCGTTCAACATCATATTCATTGGCAAAGCCAAATCCTCCATGAGTCTGTAAGCAGACATTGGCTGCTTCCCAGGATGCTTTAGCGGCTAGGTATTTAGCCATGTTGGCTTCTGGTCCACAAGGCTGGTGATTGTCAAATAACTCGCAAGCTTTGAAGCGCATGAGGTTAGCAGCTTCAGTTTCAATATAGCTATCAGCAATCGGAAATTGAATCCCTTGATTTTTACCAATAGGACGATCAAATACAACACGGTCATTGGCATAGCGACGAGCGCGATCAATAAACCAGTAGGCATCACCAATACATTCAGCTGCGATTAATACACGTTCTGCATTGAGGCCATCTAGGATGTATTTAAAGCCTTGACCTTCAGTGCCGATGAGGTTCTCCGCAGGAATCTCAAGATTATCAAAGAACACCTCATTGGTTTCATGGTTGACCATATTGGCGATTGGTCTGACTTCCATGCCTTTGCCAATGGCATCAGCAAGATTCACGATAAAGATCGACATACCCTCTGACTTGCGCTGCACTTCACTCAGCGGAGTAGTGCGGGCCAATAAGATCATCAGATCAGAATGTTGAATTCTGGAGATCCAAACCTTTTGACCATTCACGACGTATTTGTCACCCTTTTTAACTGCGGTAGTTTTAAGTTTGGTGGTGTCGGTTCCCGTAGTCGGCTCTGTAACAGCCATACTTTGGAGGCGTAGCTCACCTGATGCAATTTTTGGGAGATACATTTTTTTCTGAGCTTCGGAGCCGTGACGCAATAAAGTACCCATGTTGTACATTTGCCCGTGGCATGAACCTGAGTTGCCGCCCGAAAAATTAATTTCCTCCATGATTACCGAGGCCTCGGCTAAACCTAAACCCGAGCCGCCATATTCTTCCGGAATTAATGCTGCCAACCAACCGGCCTTAGTCATGGCATCGACAAAAGCTTCTGGATAGCCACGCTCGTGATCAATCTTTTGCCAATAAGCGGAATCAAAAGATCCACAAAGGTCACGCAATGCTTCACGCATTTCTTGGTACTGGTCAGGCTTTGGAATAGGGTGATTCATGAAAGTCTCAATTTATAGGTTTTATGGCGTATCCGCCATTTCAGGCATTAGTTTAAGCAAGATTTGAAATTCATGGAGATTGCCCAAAACAAGGCAAAATAGGCTTAATGAAGCCCAAAAAAATCCGACCGTATCTCAGTGCCTTAGAGGGCGTTGCTTGATGGACTCTATGTTCGAGCATTTTTTTGGATGGTTTGGAATGCCATCCGTTGGGTTGCCGGCGGTATTTATCAGTGCTTTTATTTCGGCGACATTAATTCCAGCCGGCTCTGAGCCCATCTTGTTTGGCTATATCACTCTGAATCCCCATTTATTTTGGGTCGCCATTATGGTTGCTACCGTTGGGAATACCCTGGGCGGGATGGTGGATTGGTGGCTTGGCTTGATAGCGCGTAATAGCTTTAAAACAATGGATGAGCCGAGTAACAGCCGCCTTAAGCGCTGGCTTGAGAATTGGGGTCCCAAGTTGTTGCTGTTATCTTGGCTACCCGGATTGGGCGATCCTTTGTGTCTAGCGGCCGGATGGTTAAAGCTCCCATGGCAGCCTTGCCTCATTTATATGTTTATCGGGAAGTTATTCCGCTTTATTGCATTAACCTGGCTCTTAACTTTGGTCCCCGATAGTTTTTGGCATCAGCTGGGACATTGGCTGCATCTGATTTAAACCGCGCAATACTTCTGCTGAATCTCATCGTTGTTTAAAAGATTCTGGGCAGTGTCATGAAACACAATCTCACCCTGATCCAAGATATAGGCCCGATCAGAAATTTTCAAAGCTTGTTGCACGTTTTGCTCGACCAGCAGAATAGTTAGGCCTTGCTGCTTTAGTTTAGCAAACAACTCAAACATCTCTTCAACCAAGACCGGCATGATGCCCTCTGAAGGTTCGTCGAGCAGAATGACTTTAGGCTTGCCAATCATGGCTCTAGCAATCGCTAGCATTTGCTGCTCACCACCGGACATCGAGGTGCCATCTTGATTCAAACGCTCTTTGAGTCTTGGGAAAGTTTCAGCGATTTCATCTACTAAGGCGCTCATGTCGCCGGAATTCTTCTTTGCAATTACTCCAAGCTCAAGGTTTTCTTTGACAGTCAGTCCTGGAACAATGCGGCGATCCTCTGGAACGTACGCAAGGCCCAGGTGAAAGCGTTCATGAGCGGGTAAGTCTAAAAATGACGTGCCATCAATAGAGGCTTTACCTTGGCGCTTAGAAAGGAGGCCCATTAGTGAGCGTAGGGTGGTGGTTTTACCAGCACCATTGCGGCCCATCAAGGTCACAATTTCACCTCTATTTACTTCAAGTGAAACACCTTGCAGAACGTGACTCCGGTCATACCATGCGTTTAAATTTTCTACACGCAACATAATTTGCTTTCTATTTAACCTTGACCTAGGTACACACGACGTACCTCAGCATTATTTTGGATTTCCTCTGGCGTACCCTCAGCCAAAAACTCGCCGTGATGCAGAACTATGATGCGCTTACATAAGCCCATAATGAGTTTCATCTTGTGCTCAACCAGAATCACCGTACGTTCACTGGCAAGGGTACGAATGAGCTCCATCATGACCAATGTTTCTTCTGGAGACATGCCGGCAGTCGGCTCATCAAGTAATAGTAGGCTAGGGTTACAGGCTAAAGCCATCGCAATTTCCAGTGCACGCTGTTGGCCGTGGGCCAGGTCACCCGTTTTCTTATTTCGTAGGTGTTCTAGATTGACTCGGCGGAGCAGTTGGTCGGCGAGCTCAATAGGGCCTGGGTAGCTTTGCGCATTCCGGAGAAAGTTATAGCGTGCCGTTTCCATTTGCGCGGCAACGCGGACATTCTCATGAACGCTGAGTTGTTTAAAGACGTTTGTAATCTGAAAGCTTTTAGAGATACCAACGCGAGCAAACTCGTGTTGCTGCATTCCGGTAATGTCTTTGCCATTAAAGAGAATTTGACCGCTTGTAGGAGGGAAGGCACCACTCAAGACATTAAAGAATGTACTTTTACCTGCGCCATTAGGCCCAATGATTGCAGTCAGTGTTCCAGGCATAAAGCTAGTGGATACATCCTGCAATGCCTTGAACTTACCAAAGCTCTTGCTGACATGACGTGCTTCAAGAATAGGAGTGGTAGTTGCGCTATTCATTATTTCGAATCCTGATTAATTTGTAACTTACTCAGAATGGTTCCCCAGATTCCCTTAGGGAAGAACAGCACAAAGAACATAAAGACTAAGCCAACGACCGCCATCCAGTGTTTGGTAAAGGTGGTAACAACATCCTCTAGATAGAGCATGACGGCAGCACCAATGAACGGACCAAAGAATGTCCCCATGCCACCCAAGATGCTCATCATCACTGCTTGGCCAGACTGTAAATAGTGCAGTGAATCAATTGGCACAATAGAGAGGTGCAGGGCGCGCAATGAGCCTGCTAAACCGCAAATGGCAGCTGACAATACGAATACCAATAGTTTGGTGCGAGCCACATCAAAGCCGCAAGCTGCTGCACGCTTCTCATTCTCGCGAATCGCTTCCATCACGGCCCCTAAGGGTGAACTCAGAATGCGAGAGATCAGCCAAATTGCAATCACTACAAAAAAGAGAATGATGTAGTACTTCACCAATGGATTTAAAAAGTCCACTGGAATACCCAAGACGTTAAATTCATCAACACGAACGCCGCGCAAACCATTCTCGCCGCCGGTAAGGCTCTCTGCTTTATAAAATATGTAATACACAATTTGACCAAGCGCTAAGGTCACCATGGAGAAGTAGATGCCCCGAGTGCGAATGGCTAGATAACCCATGATGAGTCCGCCGATAGCGGCGCCAATGATGCCAATCAAAATTGCGGCGCCCCAAGGCATTCCATAATGAACAATGCCAATACCGGTGAGGTAGCTACCGATGCCTAAAAATGCTGCATGGCCAAAGGATAGAAGGCCCATATAACCAAACAGTAAGTTAAAGCCCATGGCGAACAAACCGAAGATCAAAATATTGATCGCCAACGCTTCGTACGGCATGATGAATGGGAAGATTGCCAAGAACAGCGTACTGGCTAGGACGCGATGACGTGCAATGAGTTGGAAAAATGAATTCATAAATATACGGAGCCTTAGCCCATCGCTCCTGCTTTACCAAATAAACCTTGTGGGCGAATTAACAGTACTACTGCCATCAAAACAAAAATGGAGAGCTCTGCTAAGTCAGGGAAGAAGAGGGAAGTCATGCTGTAGACAATGCCTACTAATAAGCCAGCAACGACAGCGCCTACTGGTGAGCCCATACCACCAACTACGGTCACGACAAAAGACTCCGCCAAAATGGGGATACCCATTTCTGGGTTTACTGAGCGTGTTGGGGAGGCCAGAATTCCAGACAGACCAGCAATTGCACAGCCCAGTCCAAAAACTAATAGCCAAACCTTGGCAATATCAACACCAAGCACTTTCACGATCTCTTGATCGGCGGCACCAGCTTTAATGATCAGGCCATAGCGCGTCTTTTGAATAAAGAACCAGACGCCCAAAATAATGACAGCGGTAGCAGCAATTAAGAAGAGGCGATATTTAGGGAAATAACCAATGCCTACGTTCATTGTTCCGCCAAGACCCTCGGGGGTAACTGAAGGTAGGCCTTCAATGCCAAAGGTAACGCGCATCACTTCAATCAAAACATAAGAGAGGCCAAAGGTCAGTAGCAGGGGGTAATCTAGGCCGCGCCCATAAAGAGGTCTTACCAAGAATCGTTCAGTAACAAGACCTATGCCGCCAGTAAGCAATGGAGTTAGCACTAAGCTAAACCAAAAGCTTCCGGTAACGCCCAAAAAGTACACCCCTAAAAATGCGCCCACCATAAAGAAGGCGCCATGAGCGAAGTTCACCACGTTGAGCATGCCAAAAATGAGACATAAGCCCAGGGCTAAAAGTGCATAAATACTGCCCAAGGCGATGCCTGTAAGCAACTGCATGCAAAGAAGTTCAAATGAAAGACCGGTCATAAATGTACTCAGAAAAAACTCCCCGCTACCAATTGGTGTTGGGGAGTGGATCAGGGTGAATTAGTAATCCACCCTGAAATTTTTGGATTAGGCTTTGTGGCCTAGCTCTGCGCAAGAGCGCATATTTTTCTCAGTAGTAGGTTCAATCGTCAAAATATTGAAGACGTCATACTTGTCTTTCATATTCTTAGATTTAGACTCTACGATGATGACGGTTTGTACGGCTTGATGATCGCACTTACGGTAGTACTCAGGTCCTTTGTACCAGTCGTACTTCATATTCTCCATTGCTGCGACTACTTTTAGGGTATCGGTAGATTTTGCAATCTTTACCCCAGCCAAGACGCTCTTCACACCAGCGTAGCCAAGTGCGCCGTAATCGGAAGGCACGGAGCCGTTATACATTTTTCGGAAAGCATCATTAAATGTTTTTGCAGTTGGGATGCGATCTTCTAGACCCCAGTAATAAGATGTACCGCCAATGATGCCTTCAAAGGCCTCTGGCCCACCTGCAAGGCGTGAAGTATAGAGAAGTACTGGCGTAACAATCTTCATGCTGGATTTGAGGCCAAAGTCGGTACATTGTTTTGCCGCATTAACTAAGTCGCGACCAAAGTTACAGAGAACCAAAATATCTGGATTCAAAGCTTTGATACGTGGCAAGAAAGCGGAGTAATCAGATGCGCCCAATGGGTGACGAATGTCAGCCAAGGTGGTGGCGCCCATTTCTTTGCCGGCACGCTCAAATGCACGAACCATTTCATGGCCGTAAGCATAGTCGGCTGTTAAGAACACAATCTTTTTACCAAAACGAGGAATAGAGTAGCGCGCTACAGCACCAGCTGTCATTGTTGGGTTTAATGCTTCGTGGAATGTGTAAACGCTCCAGTCTTTTGCTTCGTTAATTGCATCAGATTGGCTGATGGAGTTAAACAAAACTTTACGCTCTTTACATACGGCATTAATTGAGAGTTGAGTTGCTGCGGAAAGTGAGCCAACTACAAAATTGACTTTATCTTTTTCAATTAACTCTAAAGTACGGGTTGCTGCTTCGCCTGGGTTTAGTTTGTCGTCACGCACCAAGAGTTCCGCTTTGCGACCATTAAATCCGCCGGCATCGTTAAATTCCTTGATGGCTAATTCAGCGGCCTTTACTTGATCCTGTGCCTCAGCAGAAAAAGGACCTGTCAAAGGAGTTGGGAAACCGATCTTAATAGTGTCAGCTTGAGCGTTTGCAACATTTAGCCAAAGTGGGGTGCTTGCAGCTGCAGCTCCACCAATCAACATCTGTCGTCTTGTTTGATTCGTTACTTTTTGTTTCATGGTTGTCTCCTCCATATAAAACTTTGTTAAATAAGAATACTTTTTGTTTTTTTAAATCTTAACTGAATGCGCCTTTTAATGGGCGGATTCAGGCACTGCTTTCCCTTTAGCCAATAGATCGCTGATATCAATCGCGGTCTCTGCCATGACAGTATCGGCATTTCTTTTGAGCTTCTCGTTATCCCTATTGCCTTTACTACCCTGAGCTTGCATATAGCGCCCTAAATATTGAGCTCTGGCCACTACCTGCTGACCCATTTGGAGTCGCTCCTCCCCATATGCGCTGAGTGCTGCAGGGGAGGCGCCAAGTGCAGCAATATGCTTTGCAATCACTATTGCTTCGTCAGCCGCCTTTGTAACTCCCATTCCGACATGTGGTCTGCCAACAAAAGCTGCGTCACCCATCAATGCGATTCTGCCAAAGACAATTTGCTCGGAGCGAACGTCATAGATTGCTTGTAAGAATGGGGCCGCTGTTTTTTCAAGAATCTCAGCGTATTGAGGGGCCAGAATTTCTCTAGCTACTTTGCGCATATGAGCAATATGCTTCCAAGAGACTTTTAGTGGAGGAATGCCAGTAGGGTAGTAATGCCCATTGTCATCAGTTAAGAGGCTAACTAGCTCTTCATGCTCTGATGCTGGGCGATACCAAACAAAGTTATAGCGACGCTTGCCTGGGCGGGTATCGTTGCCAGAACCAGCAACTGGATACCCTAGCATTTGCTCGCCATTAGGTAAGCAAAAGCCAAAGCGATTAAATAGGGTCTCGAGTGTGTAATTAGATAGGCAGGCTTCATCACATACGCCGCGCCAGGCTATATAGCCAGCATATTCAGGCTGAATCTGCGGCGCAACTTGAGCTCTTACGGCAGAACGAATGCCATCAGATGCAATCAGTAGCTCAGCATCATATTGACTGCCATCCTCACACATTACCCGTACAGCGTTCGCATCTTGTGTAACTGACTTCACTGTCTTGCCTTGAAGATAGCGTTCAATTGGAAAGCTTTCCTTTAGCATCTGATACAAACGACTCCAGGAGGTAAGTACTTGAGGTAACTCGATCTCACCAAGACTTTGGCCGTCGGCACCTAAAGTAATGCGTTTAGTTACGGGTACACCCAGAGTTTCATCAACGGTAACCCCAGCAGCTCTCAGTGCTTGGGCCAGAGCGTCATGAGTCACAATTCCGGCACCGCGACCGTCCATGGATCCAACGGTTTTTTCTAGCAAGGTAACGTCATGACCTTGGCGCAGCAAAATATTTGCTGCGAACAAGCCACCAAGAGAGCCGCCAATGACTAGAATTTTTGCCATCAATGACTCCTATGTTGCTTTCGCATCAAGAGCAGTTTTTTCTGAGGCTGGATAGTTCAATTCAATAACAATGCCATTAGGATCATCCAAAAATATTTGATGGAGTCCTATTACTGGTACGGTGCGCTCGCGATAGGAAATCTTTAATTCTTTTAACAGGTTAATTTTCTCTTCTAAGCCATTTGCAAAAAAAGCAATGTGATCAACGGCGCCAGATCCATGAAGCGAACTAGGGTCGCGCTCACCTAAATATTTTTTTAGTCCGTTTGGATCATTCTTATCGATAGCAATGAGGTGTAAGACTGCATTTGCCCAACTGCTCTCATCACCGTTGTAAAGCCATACTCCTGGAAACGGAAACTCTGGCCTTGGGCCGACTGTTAGGCCAAGCAACTTGCTGTAGAACTCAGTAGTTTTTTCGATCTCGAGACTGCGAATAGAGAAGTGATTCAGGCTTAAGTTAGACATGGTGACCTTTTGATTTAAGCAAATAGTGATTTGGCGGAATGAAGGTAGGACTGCACCCGATCGCGAATGATTTCTTGTTCTGTATCGGGGCTCTCAGCGGCATAGATGGCTTGCCCGTAGATCCAGCGTCTCATGCCAATGTAAAAGACGCCGCCATGCAGTCCCATGAGAAATTCAAGTTCACGCTGCGTGGGTTTTGATGTATCTACTCTACCGCAATACTTGCGAGTTTCACGAATGAGTCTGGGTAATAAGCGGGTGCGCAAGAGTTCAAAGAAGCGATCGCTGATGGAGTGGTCACTTAGGCCAGAGAAAATCAAGATGCGCACAAAGTCATAAGTTAAGACTGTGTTGGAATAGTCCAAATAGAAAGCATTCAATTTTTCTTCTGGAGTGAGCGAGTCATCATCTAACAACTCTTCCCATTCTGGCTTCCATCTAGATTCAAATACCTCTTTGTAAACCTCTTGAATCAGAGCATCTTTGGTTGGGAAGTAGTGGTAGAGCAGGGTGTGGGTAATGCCTAATTCTTTGGACAAATTTCTCAATTGACCATCGATGCCATTTCTGGCAAAGAACTGAATTGCGCTATCCAATATTTGACGTTTTCTCTCAACCGTTCCCATTCTTTTTCGGATGGGCGCCATCGAGCCTTCTGAAATTTCAGCAGTATTTGGGCTGGTAACGCTATCTTCAGTAAAACGCATGGATTCTCAGGGTTTATCCGAATTTGGACTTATTGACCACAAGTTAAATAATGGTACATTGTTGAACAATTGGTAGATAAGACTCTATTCGTACAAACCCCAAGGAGATCAAATGGAACTAAATGGCGAGCAACTCATATCGGCTCCAATCCCTGATGTATGGAAGGGTTTGAACGATATCGACGTGCTGGCCAAGTCCATTCCGGGTTGCGAGGAGATCAGTCGCATCTCTCCTGAAGAGATTCATGCCAAGGTAATGTTCAAGATAGGGCCTGTTAGAGCGCGTTTTGCGGGGAAATTGCTCCTTAGCGACATCATTCCAGACCAGTCTTGTTCTATGGCCTTTGAGGGGTCTGGTGGGGCAGCAGGTTTTGCCAAGGGTAAGTCGCGGGTTGAGCTGAAGCAGGCTGAAGGAGGCACTTTGGTTACATACACGACCGAAGCCTCTATTGGTGGCAAATTAGGTCAAATTGGCGGTCGCTTGATTAGCGCATCGGCAAAAAAGATTGCAGACGACTTTTTTCAGAAGTTTGCAAAAGAATTAGGCGGGGAGACAGTGGCGTTGGAGTCAGACGCTGGCAGCAAATAAAGGAGCAGCAAAAAAGCTCTAAAACTATAAAAAGTAGTTGCAGTAAACAACTAAAGCAGTACAAAAAATATAAAGCTAAAAAGCGAATTACATTCGTGGTGGAGGAGACGCAATGAAGTCTGCAGCATTTGATTATGTAAAGCCTAAGGCATTACAAGAGGCTTTGTCTTTGCTTGAGCAGGGTGGCGACGATGCTCGCTTAATTGCAGGCGGACAAACTCTATTAGCCACATTGAACATGCGCTTGTCTGAACCTAGCGTATTAATTGATATCACTGACATTGCCGAGCTAAAAGGTATTTCCATTGTTGGGAATAGTCTGCGCATTGGTGCGTTAGTGACGCATACCGAAATTGAAGATTCAGAGTTGGTGGCAAAGCATGCGCCGCTTTTAAAAGCTGCAGCCCCGCATATTGCGCATCGCGCTATTCGTAATCTAGGGACCTGGGGCGGCTCCTTGGCCTACGGGGATCCAGCGGCTGAATGGCCCGCCTGCAGCTTGACCTTGCGGGCGACGATGATTATTCATGGACCAGCTGGTGAGCGTCGAATTTCAGCAAATGATTTTTTCATCGATCTCTATACAACTTCCTTAGAGCCTGATGAAATCTTGGTAGCTACTGAGATTCCACTTGCTAATCAGCAAGAGGTCTTCTATTTCCATGAGCTTGCTAGACGTCATGGAGATTATGCGGTTGCTGGATTAGCGGCAGTTGCACAAAAGCAGGGCGATATTTTGACTGGCTGCGCTTTCACTTTCTTTTCGGTTGGTGCAACACCAGTGATGGCAACAAAAGCTCAAGACTTGGTGAATGGTCAAAAGCTAACCGATGAAGTGATCGCTAAAGCAGTGACTGAAGCGCGCAATGAAATCGAAGCCATTGCAGACATCACCAATAGCGCAGAAGCGAAACAACATTTAATTGGTGTGCTTCTTGAGCGCGGACTCAAGCAGATGATTGCTTAAGCTCAATCAATAAAAGAATTCGGAGATCAGAATGAGTTTGAAGAAAAAAATTTCAATGACGGTAAATGGTCAACTGGTAAATGCAGAGATTGAGCCACGTAGACATCTGGTAGATTTTTTGCGTGAAGACTTGTATCTCAAAGGCCCGCATTTAGGTTGTGAGCAGGGTGCATGCGGGGCTTGCACCGTTAGGGTAAATGGGCAAATTATTCGTGGATGCCTCTTTCTGGCAGTTCAGGCCGATGGTGCCGTGGTTGAAACGGTCGAAGGTCTCACTAAAAATGGCGTTTTAACCGATCTACAAGAATCATTCATGCGTCACAACGCAATGCAGTGTGGCTTCTGTTCTTCGGGCATGTTATTGGCAGCAGCAGAGTTAATTGAGAAGCAACCCAAAGCAACACGCGAAGAAGTGCGCGAATGGATTTCTGGCAATTACTGTCGTTGCACTGGCTATCACTCGATTGTGGATGCCATTGTCGATGTATTGGATGCTCGCGCTAAGGGCCAAAAAATTAAACCTGTCCTTGCTAACGCTTAAGGTATTGAGGAAAACGCATTATGAATAAGCCAAGTGATTTAAAAGGAATGGTGCTTGATCCGGTAACGAATGATCAACGTTATATCGGTCATAGCGAGCCAAGGCATGGTGCTCGCCGTCTGCTAGAAGGTCAGGGCACTTACATTGACGATATTCAGTTGCCACGTATGGCCCATGTAGTGTTTTGGCGCTCTCCAGTGGCACACATGAAGATCGGCAAAATTCATACAGAGCATGCTAGCAAGATGCCGGGTGTACTGGCGGTTATTGATGGTGTACAAATGGCAAAAATTTGTAAGCCTTGGGTTGCAACTTTAGGCCATTTGGCAGGCATGAAGTCAGCTCCTCAGCATGCATTGGCAATTGATCGCGCTTGTTGGCAGGGCGAGCCAGTAGTGGCGGTAGTTGCTGAAACCCGTGCGCAAGCAGAAGATGCCTTGCAGCATGTCGATGTTGAGTGGGAGGAGTTGCCAGCCGTTGTATCTATGGAAACTGCACTAGATGCAGATACTCCTGTAATACATCCAGAGCTTGGTGACAATTTATGTTTTACCCGTACCTTAGATGTTGGTAATGTCGATGAAGTGTTTGCAACAGCAGATGTCGTCGCCGAGGCTACTTTTGGATTTGGGCGTCACACTGGCGTAACGCTTGAACCGCGTTGCCAAATTGCAGATTACAACCCAGGCGATCGTCGCTTGACGGTATATCACTCTCAACAAGCACCACACATGATGCAAGATTTATATTGCCGTCAGTTTGGGCTTTCAGAATCTGATGTGCATGTGATTTGTAAAGATGTGGGTGGATCCTTTGGCATCAAAGTTCACGCATATCCGGACGACTTTGCAACTGTGGGTCTCGCAATGATGCTTGAGCGCCCTGTGAAGTTTGTTGCGGATCGCTTGGAATCATTTACAAGTGATATTCATGCACGTGAGCATCGTATCAAAGGCCGTATTGCCGCTAACAAAGCAGGCGATATCCTCGCATTTGAAATCGATGACTTAACTGCCATCGGCCCTTACTCGATGTTCCCAAGGACAAGCGCCATTGAGGGTAATCAGGTGGTGAACTTGGTGGGTGGCCCATACAAGCATCAGAACTATCGCGCTCAATTAAATGTCGTTTTCCAGAATAAAACCCCAACCTGTCAATATCGTGGGGTAGGTCATCCAATTGCCTGTGCAGTTACCGAGGGTTTAGTTGATTTAGCTGCGCAAAAATTGCAGATGGATCCACTTGAGTTCCGCAAACGTAACGTCATCCCAGATGATGCTTATCCATGCTCCGGAATTTCTGGCATTAAGTTAGAAGTGCTTTCGCATGAGCAATGCTTGCGAGCAATTGAAAAAATGATGGACTACCCAGCATTACGTAAAGAGCAGGCAGAATTACGTAAGAAGGGTATTTATCGCGGTATTGGATTTGCGACCCTAATCGAACTCACAAATCCAAGTCCCGCTTTTTATGGAGTGGGCGGTGCTCGCATTGCGTCTCAGGATGGTGCTACGGTGCGCATGGACCCAAGCGGTGTGATCTCTGTATTAATTGGTGTGGGTGAGCAGGGCCAGGGTACAGAAGGTATCTACACTCAAATTGCAGCCGATGCTGTTGGAGTTTCAATCGATCAAGTGCGCGTAGTGACTGGCGATACTGATGTCACACCTTATGGTGGCGGCACTTGGGCGTCACGTGGCGCTGGTGTAGGCGGCGAAGCAGTTCTATTAGCCTCTCAAGCGCTGCAAGAAAACATTATTAAGCTTGCTGGCACTATTTTAAATCGTCCTGTTACGGAACTCATTGCGCGACGTGGTCATATCTTAGACAAAGCCACTGGTGAACAGTTGATGCCATTTAGTGAAGTGGGAAGAGTGGGTTATTTCCGTACCGATACTTTGCCAGCAGGTTTTTCTGCTGATCTGATGGTGACACGTCACTACACCCAAAAAGAATATCCATTTATCTTTACGAATGGCGTACAAGCTTCTTATGTAGAGGTTGATCCAGATACAGGCTTCGTCAAGTTATTAAAACATTGGGCAGTGGAAGACTGTGGACGCGTGATCAATCCTATGTTGGTTAATGAGCAGGTACGCGGTGCTATTGTTCAGGGTATTGGTGGCGTTCTATTTGAAGAGTGTCTCTATGATGAAAGTGGTTTGCTGCGTAATGGCAGCATGGCTGATTATTTAGTGCCTATGGCTAATGAGATGCCCGATATTGAAGTGGCTCACGTAGAGACTCCGACCCAGTCCTCAAAATTGGGTGCCAAAGGAGCAGGTGAAGCTGGCACTGCAGGTGCACCAGGCGCTGTTCAAAACGCAATCAATGATGCCTTGGCGCCATTTAATGCAACCGTCTTTGATCAGCCGATTACCTGCGAAAAGATCCTGCGGGCTCTCAAGAAAATCTAATTACATCTGAGTTTTATTGGATTTTGCCCACCCTCGAGCGTCTGCTTTTGGGGTGGGTTAGCTCATCCTGTAACATCAAGTTTTGGGCAAAGCGATATGCATGCCCTCTAGTTAACTTGATACGGTAAAAGATATGTCCACATTAAAAGGTAAAACTGCCTTAGTCACCGGCTCCACTAGTGGTATCGGCTTGGGAATGGCCATTGCATTGGCAAAGCAAGGCGTCAATATTATGGTCAATGGCTTTGGCGAAAAAGACGATGCGATTGCCAAAATTAAAGCCTGCGGAGTAGAGGTGGATTATCACGGTGCAGATATGAGTAAGCCTGCTGAGATCGAAGATCTCATTAAGCAAACACAAAAGCGCTTTGGATCATTAGACATCCTCGTCAATAATGCTGGAATTCAGTACACGGCTAATGTTGAAGATTTTCCGGCTGATAAGTGGGACGCGATTATTGCAATTAATTTAAGTTCTGCATTTCATACAACACACCATGCGTTGCCTGGAATGAAAAAGCGCAACTGGGGTCGCATCATCAATATCGCTTCAGTGCATGGTTTGGTGGCATCTACTCAGAAGGCCGCTTATATTGCTGCTAAGCACGGTATCGTTGGTCTCACGAAAGTAATTGCTCTAGAAAATGCACGCACCGGTATTACCTGTAATGCAATTTGCCCAGGTTGGGTTTTAACCCCCTTAGTTCAAAAACAAGTAGATGCTCGCGCAGAGCGCGAAGGTATTTCTATTGAAGCGGCAAAGACTGCCTTGGTATCTGAGAAGCAGCCATCTGGAGAGTTTGTCACCCCAGAGCAATTAGCAGCCTTGGCAGTATTTCTTTGTGGCCCAGATGCTTCTGAAGTTCGTGGCGTGGCTTGGAACATGGATGGTGGTTGGACTGCGCAATAAACTGACCTAAGTCTCTATTTTTAGTAAGAATTCTGGATTTTGGGCTGCACATACAAAATTATCAGAATCGTTTATAGTTAGACCCATCATTACTCATAGGAGATCCTTTAATGGCATCAATCTTGACCTCTTTAGGACGTACCGTATTAGCGGGCTTCGTTCTTCTCGTTCTAATTATTTTCGCTTTGGGCGGCAACTTTAGTTCTGCTGAACTCCCATTCATTTTCCGTTGGTTGCACGTGATGTTTGGTGTGATGTGGATTGGTTTGCTCTGGTACTTTAACTTTGTGCAAATTCCTTCTATGCCAAAGATTCCTGATGAGCAAAAGCCAGCGATTGGTAAAGTGATTGCTCCTGCAGCATTGTTCTGGTTCCGCTACGCAGCATTGTTTACTGTAGTTACTGGTTTGATCGTTGCTGCATTAAGTGGTTATTTGCATCAAGCCTTCACATTACAAGCTCCATTCCGCGCAATCGGTTTGGGTATGTGGATTGCTTTGGTAATGGCCTTCAACGTTTGGTTCATCATTTGGCCAAATCAAAAACGTGCTCTTGGCATCGTTGCTGTTGAAGCTGACGTAAAAGCAAAATCTGCTCGCGTTGCGATGTTGACTTCCCGTCTGAATACATTGTTATCAGTGCCAATGTTGTTCTTGATGGTTGCTCAATCACACAACACTACTTGGTTCGTGATCGTTTCTTAATCACTGCCGGCTGCATAAATAAAAGGCCCGCTTTGCGGGCCTTTTTGTTTCCCCCTTCCCCAGCAAAGCCGAGGAAAGAGAAGGGTGCTTTATTAAGCCAGGATTGCAGGTAGTTCTTTGGTGAGGGCGCCACGTTGTGCAGTAGCTGCACCCATTAATACGAATCCTAATAACTTACCATCCGCTGACTCAAAGCGAGACTCTAGTCCGCCCTCTACAGGCGTTGTAGTCCACTTGCCTGCCGCACCCCTAGCTGGGGGCGAAACGATCGTGGCTAAGGCGGGTGTTTTTACCATTACTGGCATTGCTGGGTAGCTCAATGCAGTGGTTTGTCCTGTTAAGGTTGGAGCTAAAGCTCTTGCTGCTTGCATGATGGGCATGACGTAAGGCAAAACCAAACCATCAACCTCTGCACAATCTCCAAGAGAAAAGATATTTTTAATATTGGTTTCTAGCTCGCGATTTACCTGGATACCAATGTCGGTATGAATACCCGCAGCTTTGGCTAATTCAAGTCTGGGCTTTAGACCAACAGCAGATAAAAAGACATCACAAGAAATGATGTCGCCATTTGCTAGTGTGACCTGCAGAGCATCACTGTGACGATCGATTGCTTGAACAGTTGTAGAGAGATGCCAATGCACGCCAGCTGCACTTAATTTACTTTGCAGTTCAAGTGCTGCAGCTTCGGGTAGAAGCCGCCCTAAGGCTTGCGGGGCTAGATCAATCACATTTACTTCATATCCGCCCAGCACTAGATCATTGGCAAACTCACAGCCAATCAGGCCGGCACCCAAAATGGCGACTTTCTTTTTGCCTGCGATAGCAGTCCGAAAACGGGCATAGTCCTCAAGATCATTAACAGTGATAACTTCGTTGGCTGCATTACCTTGAAGCGGTAAACGAATTTGATCGGCGCCCAAAGCCATGACAAGCTTTCCATAAGCTACCTCACCTTTGCTGGTTTGAATTGTTTGTGCGCCAGTATTAATTGCGCTGACGTCACATTCGCCCATGACGGTCAACTCCAGTTGTGCAGCCATACCATCAACGGGAGTGGAAATTAATTGTGCAGCTTCTTTCTTGCTAGCAAGGGCGGTAGAGAGCATAGGCTTGGAATAAAAATATCCAGGCTCTCTCGTTACCAAAGTAATTGGAACTGTTTTATCTAACTTGCGGATTTCACGGATGAGAGTGTAGCCAGCTAATCCGCTGCCAATGATGACAATTGCGGATTGGGATTGGGGGGTGGTTTGATCCAAAACTGGGCTCTCCAAATAACAAAAAAGTAAGCGGGGTAAAAGTAGGGGTGCTAAATGAGCTTTAGCTTACCTGAACCATTTCAAAGTCGGCTTTTGCAACGCCGCAGTCAGGACATTCCCAGTCTTCTGGTACATCAGCCCAGAGGGTTCCAGCCGGAATGCCATCTTCTGGGATGCCTTTGGCTTCGTCATATATATAGCCGCATACGATACATTGGTAAGTTTTCATTTTGATTCCTTAAATAGTTTGCTGATTTTAAATTTAATTGCTAAATCTTTCTGCATTGCCCTTATTGAGCTGCAAATACCTTGGCTTTTTCTAAAGCCTGCTTGTAGTGGTTTGCATGTCGTTCTTCAACATTGGCTAAGGCTGCAAAGCGTTTTGCTGCTTTAGCTAATACTGCTTGGAACTGCTCTGCATGCTCTTTTGACTCTGCGATTTGCTCATCAATCTCCTGGATTGCAGCAGCATTACCTTCTTCTACTGCTGTTTTGCGAAATGATGGGTACATTTCAGTGTACTCATAAGTCTCGCCTTCAATAGCGATCTCCAAAGCACGCGCTGGGGTAATAGTGCCAGCAGGGTAGAGTAAATCTAAGTGGCCGAACGCATGCATCACTTCCTGATCAGCAGTGGCCTCGAAAATCTTTGCTGTTTCCTCATCGCCAGCAGCGCGAGCCAATTTTGCAAAATAACGATACTTAATATGAGCCATAGATTCGCCTGCAAAGGCAGACTCTAAGTTTTGGATGGTTTTGATTTCTGGGCGTGTCATTTTGATTCCTTTTTTAAGACATACGGTTTGTTGAGTCCTATTTACTGCTTTCTCAACCATGAATGCAGTGTGCGCCTTATTTGTTTATCAGTCCAATGAATCATTATGATAGTATTAATCTAATTATTCGATAATGGAGAGAAAATGGCGTATCTTCCGTCTCTAAGACAGTTGGGGTATTTCGTTGCTTTGGCAAAAGAGCTCAATTTCACCCGTGCAGCCCAGGCTTGTTTCGTGGGGCAGTCCACTTTAAGTGCCGGACTAAAAGAGTTGGAGGATGCTCTAGGCATTCATTTGGTCGAGCGCGATCGCCAGAATGTTTCGATTACTCCAATCGGGTTAGAGGTGTTAGAGCGTGCCAAAGTAATCTTGGCGGCATCAGAGGATTTGGTTGAATATGCTGGCGCTACCGGCAAACCCATGACCGCAACTATTCGGTTAGGTGTCATTCCAACCATTGCACCATTTTTATTGCCTAAAGTGTTGCCTGATATTCGCAAGCGCTTTCCAGAGCTCAAAATTACTCTCAGAGAAGATCTCACAGCAAATTTACTTTCCAGATTGGCTGAGCACAAATTGGATTTTGCTTTAATAGCGCTGCCATATGACGTAGACGGTCTACTGGTTCAAGAATTATTTGATGATCATTTTTGGTTGGTTGCCAAGGAAGGGGATCCTGCTTTAAAGGGGAAAGAGGTGACCTTGCCAGCCAAGATGGCTGAGCGACTCCTATTGCTGGAAGAGGGACATTGTTTGCGAGAGCATAGTTTACAAGCCTGCAAGCGCGCTGACATTCGGAAAGCAGAGGGTTTGGAAGCTACTAGTCTTCTGACCTTGTTGCAAATGGTGGAGTCTGGCCTTGGAATTGCATTGCTTCCTGGAATGGCAGTCAAAAGTAGTTTATTAAGTAACTCTGAATTAGTAGCGAAAGAGTTAGCTGCGCCAGCGCCAAAAAGAGTAATCGCATTAGTTGCAAGACCCTCTACTGCGCACACTCAAGAATTTAGTGCGTTAGCCAACTGTATTCGTGAGCAATTTGGGGTAGCTTAGACACCCCTATTACTTGCTCTGCAAAATAGATCAATCCTTGTTAAAGTCACCCATCTTATTTATTACTTACTAAAAGGCAGCAAATGTCAGGCAAAGAAATCATGTTCACTCCGATAAGTCTCGGATCCATTCAATTAAAAAACCGATTGGTGATGGCGCCGCTTACCAGGATGCGTGCGATTGAGGGTGATGTACCAAGTCCTTTAGCCAAAACGTATTACGCACAGCGCGCTGGTGCAGGTTTGATTATTACTGAAGCCACACAAATTTCTCCTTTGGGTAAAGGCTACCCTGCAACACCAGGAATTTATTCTTCTGAGCAAACTGCTGCCTGGAAAGAAATCGTTCAAGCAGTTCATGCTAAGGGCGGTTCGATTGTTGCGCAGTTATGGCACGTTGGCCGTATTTCCCACTCTTCTTTACATCCAGAGCAGGGTGCACCAGAGGCGCCTTCTGCGATTGCGGCAGCAGGTCAAACCTATGGTGCTGATTGGCAGCTGCATAACTATGAAACGCCGACAGCAATGACAACAGCAGACATTGCTCGCTTGCTTAAAGAGTTTGAGGTAGCTGCGCAAAATGCCAAGACAGCTGGTTTTGATGGAATTGAAATCCACTCGGCCAATGGTTACTTGTTAGATCAGTTCTTGCAAGATAAGACCAATCAACGTACCGATGAATATGGTGGCTCAATTGAGAACCGCCTGCGCTTATTGGGTCAAGTCATTGAGGCGGTTAGCATGGTATTTCCAAGTGATAAGGTGGGGGTTCGTCTTTCACCATACGGCACTTTTAACGATATGGGTGATAGTGATCCAGTTGCTTTATTCACCGCTGCAATTACTAAACTCAATAGCTATCACTTAGCATACGTGCACATGATTGAGCCGCGCTCAACCAGCGCTGGCGGTGGCGACCAAGTATTAGAAGACGCCCCAATCACCTCTGAAATGTTCCGTTCTGCTTACCAAGGAAAGTTCATTACCGCTGGTGGCTATGATCAGGCAATGGGCGAGAAAGTATTAGAAGAGGA